>CAYXQW010000128.1:0-7802 GCA_964466695.1 uncultured Bdellovibrionales bacterium | reverse complement strand
GCCGAGAAGCTCGCCGAGGTCTCAAAGCTCGAGGCTGCGGCCATCAAAGCCAAGCTGCCAGAGGCGAAGAAGCACGCGCGCGAGGCGGAAGCCAACGCGGAATTCGCCGAGAAGAGGTTCGAGAACGCCAAGAAAGATCTCGAGGAGAAGAAGGCCAAGCTCGCCGAGGCCAAGGAGAAGGGCGACGAGGCGGCTATCGAAAAGCTCACCGCCGAGGTGGAAGAGGCCGACAATGAGCGTGTGCTCTCCAAAGAAGCGAGCAAAGTTTGTGCCAAAGAGCACAAGACGGCGCAGCGCGACCTCGAGCTTTTAAAGCTCAAAAAGAAGCGCGCCGAGGTTGCAGAGAGATACAAAGAAGCGGCCAAGGAGTCGCGGACCGCCGCACAGGATAACGTGCGTGCCTTAGCTGATAGCGATACGGCCGGGATGGCCGGGTACGCGAATGACGAGGCCATGATCGCCTCCGCCAAGGCCAAGAAATTGCGCGCCGAGCTTCTGGAGCTCGATTTCAAATTGCATGAGGCCGAGATGCCCGAGGAGGGCTCGCCCGGGTATGAGGCTCGGCAGAAAGAGCTCGTCTCGCGCTACTCGGAGAGCTCGCGTGCCGCGGTGGAGGCTGATGCCGCCGAGGCGCAGGCCCCCAAGGAGCCGCGCTATAATGTCGCTGCGTCCACGGAGTTCAATTCTTTGGGCAAAGTCTTGCGAGAGCTGACCACGCGGAGCTCCTCGTCCATCCGTTCGCACCTCGGCACCGCCGACGAGCACTACGTGCAAGCTCACAACGAGGCCGTGCAGCGCGCGATCGCCTCTCCGGACGAGACCCGCCGTCGCGTCGAGCAGCTCAAGCGGCGAACCATCGCCGAGGCCCAGGGCATGCTCGACCAGCTCATGGCCGTCTACAAGAGCGGCCGCGTGGTATGATCGTCGTCGATCCTGCGGCCGCGCGCGACCTCCAAAAGAACGTGCTCGGCTACGACAAGAGAGTCGAGCGGGGGCTCTGCGGCCTCGCGCGCGCCGCGAGCTACGATCACAAGCTCGTTGGTGCTTGGTTGCGCCTCGCCCGAAAGACGATCGGCAGCATGGAGGCTCCGGCGTCCGAGGTCGAGGCGTCGTCTCATGTAGAGCGCGCGACGCGGTCTTTGCCGCTCATGTTCGAGCTGCTCGTGCAGCTAGGCGAGGGTGGCGTCACCGCCTGCGGGTTTCGCACCGCGGGTAGGGTACGCGCGGCGGTCTTAGACACCGCAAAGAACATGTTGGTAAGCAGCCTCGAGTTTTTGCTCGCGGCCGGGTTCTCACAGGCGGACGCGAGCATCGTGCCGCTCGCTTTTCGCCATGCCTTCGCGAAGCTGTCGCACGTGGGCGGCGATAGTGGTCTCGTGGCTCCCATGTTGCTCGGCGTGGTGCCGCGCGGCGAGCATGTGCGCGCGCAGGTTTTGTTCAACACCCGCTTCGGTAACCCTCATGGGCACGAGCACTCCTTGCGCGCCATGCTCGATCTTACGGATCTTGGCTGGCCGAGCTTCGTCCGCGATCTCTACGAGACCGTCTACGATGAGACGACGCGCTTCTACGGCGCGGGCTTCGACCTCGAGCCTGGCGTCAAGCCGCGCGGCCTCGTCTATCTGTTATTCGAGCGCTCGCAGCTCGCGGAGCTTCGTGAGCGCTTAGGCGAGCTCG
Organism: uncultured Bdellovibrionales bacterium; assembly: GCA_964466695.1. Classification (GTDB taxonomy): domain Bacteria; phylum Myxococcota; class XYA12-FULL-58-9; order XYA12-FULL-58-9; family JAFGEK01; genus CAYXQW01. Next base: position 6,125 of record CAYXQW010000128.1, on the reverse strand, counting down.
CGCGTCGCGCGCCGGCGGGCCTCACCGTCGATCCCGCACCCGCGCTCGAAGGTCTCGAGCTCGTGCACGAGCACTTTGCGGCGGAGCGCCTCTCATCGCAGATCGAGCTCGGTATCAGCTTGCAGGGCGCGAAAGCTCCACGCTTCAAGTTCAGCGTGATGTTTGAGCGGTGCCCCAAGTCGGCCGCGCTCGCGTCTTTGACGCGCTCTTGTGGTGCAGGGGCGGAGGCTCTCCTCGATGCCATCAAGACCATACGCGGCGATGTCGTGGCGCCGGCGGTGGTCAAGAATCCTTTGCACGCGGTGGCGGTGCAGAGCGTGCCCGGCAAACCGCCGCGCTTCGACTTCGTGCTCGAGCCGTTGCTATGAGAGGAATGCTTGCGAGCTGTGAGCCCTGGCTCCTATACTGACGGCCATGGCACGTGTGCTCATAATCGAAAGCGATTCTCCCGTAGCAGATCGGATGGTGCAACAACTGGCCGCCATCGGCGTCGAGACCAAGGTCACCACCGATGGCACCGAGGGTGTGCAGCTCGCCCGCACGATGGTGCCGAACGCGATCGTGTTGTGCGTGGAGCTCAACCGCATCAGCGGCTACTCGATCTGCAACAAGCTCAAGAAAGATCCCGAGCTCGGACGTATCCCGCTCATCTTGACCTCGAGCCAAGCTACGGAGGAGACCTTCGAGCAACACAAGAAGCTCAAGACCAGGGCCGAGGCTTATCTCAAGAAGCCATACTCCGACGAGGAGCTTTTGGGGGTCTTGTCGCCGTATCTCGGGGGTGGGGCGAGCGATGAGATGGAGGTCGCGCTCGACGAGCTGTCGGTGGATATGGACGATATCGCTCCGGAAGCACCGTCGCCGGGTGCTGGCGTGGAGCAGGGTTTCAGCGAGCCTACCACGGTCATGCCGGCGGCCAAGGTGGCGCAGACGCTAGCGTCGCCCGCGCGCCCGGCGAGCGTTCCTCCTCCTCCTGCTCCTGCTCCTGCTCCGCGCGCCGCGGGTGCGGAAGCGCAGGTCGAGCAGCTCCGCGCCGAGGCACGTCAGCTCAGGCAAAAGGTGCAAAAGCTCGAGGAGACCATCGAGCGCAACGAGCTCGCCTTCAACGACCGCTTGCTCGCCGAGAGCGCGCGTGGTCGCGAGGGGGCGGACGCCAAGAAGAAGCTCGCGGCGCTCGAGCGGGATCTCGCCAAGTACAAGGAGATAGCCGAGAAGGCGCAGGCCGAGCTGGCCGCAGAGCGGCGCGAGCTCGATGAGGTGCGTGAGGCGTCCAAGACGGGTGACGACGAGAAGCAGACCTTGGCGACCAAGGTCGGTCAACTGGTAGATAAGGTGAAGTCGCTCGCGGCCGAGCGCGACGCCTTGCGCGCCGACTGTGATCGTCTGATGGCCGAGCAAGCGACTGCGGTCGAGGAGCGCGAGAACCTCGACAAGGCGCGCGAGAAGGCGAAGAAGGCCGTGGAGATCGCCATGCAGCTCGTCGAAGAGACCGGCCTGTCGAACTAAAGCCCGAGGGCGCGAGATGCTCTTTTGGCACAGGTGGCGCGCGCGCGCTCGGATCGATCGCGCCTTGGGCCTCTGGTACCACCGCGACTATGCCGCGCCTGATATCCCTGCGGCGCGACGAATCGCCCACATGCAGACCGACCGCGTCGAAAAGGCGCTCGCGCGCCTGGCGCGACTCGGTCTTTTGACCTCGGGAGATATCCGCTCGTCGCCCTCGATCTCGATCGCGGAGCTCGAGCGCGTGCATACGCGCTCCTATCTCGCGCGTACGACCGCGCCCGAGGTGTTGGGCGCGATCTTCGGTCTTTTGCCAGCGGACGTGGAGGTCGATGCGTTGCTCAACGCCCAGAGGCGCGCGGTCGGAGGGACGGTGGAGGCGGCGCTTGCGACCGCCTCCGGTCGCATCCGCGTGGGGTTCAACTTAGGTGGCGGCTTTCATCACGCCGCGGCAGAGCGCGGGGCAGGGTATTGCATTTTCAATGACACGGCAGTCGCCGTGGCGGTGCTGCGCACGCGCGGTTTTCGCGAGCCTATCGCGGTGGTGGACCTCGACTTTCATCAAGGTGACGGTAACATCGACTTGTTCGCCGACGATCCGTCGGTGCTCGTCTATTCGATCCACGGCGCGGTGTGGACGCATCGGGTCGGGGTCAATTGCCAGGATCACATGTTGCCTCCCGGAGCGCGTGACGGCGAGTACCTCGACTTGCTCGACGAGACCTTGAGGCCGGCGTTGAGCGCGCATGGGACCAGGTTTGTCTTCTATCTCGCCGGCGTCGATGTGCTCGCGGGCGACCTGCTCGGAGACTTCGCGTTGAGCCCGAGCGGTGTTTTGGCCCGTGATCGGCGGGTGATCGCGGCGGCCGACTTCGTGCGCGCCCCGCTGGTGATCACGATGGCTGGTGGTTATGGGCCGGGCGCGTGGCAGTGCACGGCGAACCTCATTCGCTACCTCCTCACGGGGGTCACGATGACCGACCGTTCGCCAGCGGAGAAGCTGCGCTATCGCTTCGCGAAGATCTCTCGCGAGATCACTCCCTGGCAGTGGCAACGCGAGGAAGATCTCGTGATCCGCGAAGAAGATCTCGCGCTCGACCGTAATCGCCGGCCGCGGCATACCATGCTCGGTTATTTCTCGACCGCCGGGATAGAGATGGCCTTCGAGCGCTACGGTATCTTGAATCGTATACGCGCGCGGGGGTTCGTCGATCTTTGTATCGAGGTGCGCCCGGACGATCCCGACGCGCAGGTGGTGCGGATCTCGGGCTCAAAGGCGGCGGCGTCCGGGGCCGAGCCTCTGCTGCTCATCGAGCTTGTCATGAGCCGCCGCCCGTTGCGCGCGCCGCACGGCGAGCTCGAGTATGAGGTCCTCGAGCTCGAGTGGCTCTTGATGCAAGACCCGACGAGCGAGTTCTCGCCGACGTGCCAGAGGCTCGCGGGCCAGAAGCACCCCGGGCTCGGTATGGCGCACGAGGTGCATCAGCTCCTGGTCGAGCTCGCGCTGCAGGCGCGGCTCGACGGGTTGCTCCACCACCCGGCCTACTACCACACGGCCGTGCTCACCGGGCGCGAGTATAACTTCCTCTGCCCCGACGCCGAGGGCAGTTTCCAGGCGCTGCGCCGCGTGCTCGCCAGCATGACGCTCGCCGAGGCCACGCGCGCTGTCGAGCGTGGCGGTGTCGCCTTCGGTGACGGGAGGCGTTTCGTTTGGGAGCCGAGCGCCCGGCTCCGGCCGGCGAGCGAGCGCTTGGCCGCGTACTTCGGCTCGCGGTCCTGGCGTGAGCACGTCCGCGCGCGGGTCGAGGAGGTGCTCGCCGCGGGCCTGCATTTGGTGTGATAGCACTGCTCATGTGGGTTGATCTCGCTCGGGTTCAGAATCAACTAACGCGAGCGCCGCAGTGAGTTGTTCGGGTTGCGCACGCTCGCGGCCGCGCTATCCTAAATACAAGAGTATGTCTTTTGTCCTGTCTTCGTATCACCTCTGCCCACAAAGCGTTGGGTTCGCGCGTGGGGCTTACGTGTGGCGTTGAGGCCTGCACCCGGGCGATTCAACGCGAGAGGTATATGGGCCGTTGTTTGGGGTGCTTCAACAAGGAGGCGCTCGATGGTTGGAACGAACACTAAAGGTGCCATGGAGGTCGCGTTGCTCAACCAGCAGCTCGAGGACGCGCAGCAGAAGATCGCCGATCTCGAGGACAAGCTCTCGCGCGCGACGGAGGTGCAGCAAGCGGGGACGGTGCTGCTCATCGCCTCGCTCGTCCACAGGCTCGGAGGCGAGGTCGTGTTGAGCAACAGCGAGATGGCTGCGGTCAAAGGCGAGCTCCATAGCCACGAGACCTTCGGCGGCAGAGTTTTTCGCTTGATCCCCGATCTCTTGCCCGAGCAAGAAGAGGGGACTTAGATCGCCGGTACTTCCCAGAGCACGACATCGAAGAGGTCGCCGCCGGCGAGCAGCGCGCCGTCGTGGCTGAAGGCCACCGCGTACACCGCGGCCCTATGCCGGTAAGTGGCGACGAGCGCACCGTCGAGGACCATAAACAGGCGGATAGTACCGTCGGCGCCGGTGGCTGCGAGCCAAGAGTCGTCGGGGGAAAAAGCCACGTCGAGCACGCCGGTGCTCATAGTCGCGATGGTGTAGAGCGGTGTCGCGCTTATGGCCTCGGAGATCTTCACCGTGCCGTCGGCGCTGCCCGTCGCCACGAGCGCGCCGTCGTGACTGAAGGCGGCGCGGTTTACGGCGCTCGCGTGGCGTTCGAGCGACACGGGGCTAGGGTACGAGGGCGCACGCCACAAGGTCGTCGTGCCGTTCGCGTAGCCCACGGCGAGGTCGCCATTTGGGGCAAAGCGCGCGGTGCGGAGCGAGCCCGTGCCGGTCGGGAGCGTTTCTTGGAACCAGCTCACCGTGTGGTACATGCGGATCGTGCCACCGCTTGTCGCGAAGGCTACCTTGGGGATGGTCTCTTGCGTGAAGCTCGTTGACGTCACGTAGTCGTAGAAGTCGTTGTAGATTTTCACTTGCGTGCCATCGCTCGACCAGACCCGCGCGGTGCGGTCGTCGCTGGCGGTGGCGATGAGCGCGCCGTTCGCGGAGATCGAGAGGTCGCGGATGGCGGCCGTATGGCCCGTGAGCGCCGCGATGAGCGCCCCGTCGCGGTAGCTCCAGATCCTGCCGTAGCCGTCGCCGCCGGCGGTGACGAGGCGCTCGCCGTCGGGATGAAAGCACACGCTGTAGACCGGCTGGCCACCGTGAGGTAGCTCGAGCACGCGGCTTGCGAGCGCGGCGCACACGCCCGCGTGGCAGGCGAGGCCGATGTCGCACGTGCCGTCGCTCTTGCAGGGCAGGCCCTCCTCGCCGACCTTTACGCACACCTCATCGATACATCGTAAGTCTTCGGCGTCGCAGGTGCCGTCGGCCCGACAAGGACCGCTCTCGCCACCGACGACGGTGCACACCCCCGCGAGGCATTCGAGCTCGTCGGTGCAAGTTCCATCAGCGCGACACGGCTCGGCGAGGCCGCCGGCGGCGACGCAGACGAGCTCGAGACAACGCAGGCCGTCGGCGCAGTCGTCCTCGGCGGCGCAGGCTTGCCCGATGGTTGCGGCGAGCGCGCAGGTGCCGGAGAAGCACCGCAGGCGCGGATCTATGCAGAGCTCGTCGCGACAAGCCTGGCCCTCGAGGCCCGAGGTGTAGCAGGTGCCCGAGAAGCAAGCCGCCTCGTCGTCGCAGGTGCCGTCGCGGTGGCAATAGAAGCCGTCGGTGCCGGTGGGGACGCACTTTTTTTGCACGCACTCGAGGCCGAGCATGCACTGATCTTGCGGCAGGCAGGCCTGATCGAGGTAGCCAGCCTTCGGCAAGAAGATGTCGCACCCAGAGAGGAGGAGGGCGTTCGCAAAGATAGAGAGCGCGCGTATCCTCATGGCGTGGCCTCCTCGGGGGCGCTCGCGGGCTCGTCGTCTATCGTAAGCAAGGGCTCTTCGGGTGGTTCTTCCTGGATCTCGATCTCGAGGAGCGCGGGCGGCGCGACCGGCTCGGGCTCGGGAGGAGGGGTGACTGCAGGCGGTTCTTCGGGAGCGACCGCGGGGGCAGGCGGCGTTGGCGGCGGCGTGGGCTCAGGCTCAGGCTCAGGTGCGGCGCTCGCGGGCTCGGCGAAGAGGCGCTGCCACATGAGGAAAGCCGCCACCTCGAGCCCCACGCCCACGAGCACGCTGTCGCGGCGTCGTAGTTACCGCGCTTGAAGTCATCGGCCGCGCTCTTCGCCTTGTAGGCCGAAAGCGCGCCGAGACCGAGGCTTGCGGCGCCGCCTCCGAGGCCTATGAGCGCATAGCGCTTGTAGGGGGGAGGGACGGGTATGAGGCGCAGGTTCATGGTGACGGCTTCGCCCGCGCTCACGTAGACCGTCTCCTCGGTGGCGATGAACCCAGGGTGCGAGGCTTTGACCTTGTGCACCCCCGAAGGCAGGGCCAAAGAGAGCGCCGCGCCGTCTGCCGGCATCTCGCCGCGCCTCTCGCCACCGACCTCGATTATCGCTCCAGGGGGCGCGTTGGTGACGCGCAGGCGCCCGGGGTAGCGGTAGATGAGCGCGAGCATGAGCTCTCGCTTCTCTCCTCTATTGATCTGC
>CAYXQW010000127.1:0-7809 GCA_964466695.1 uncultured Bdellovibrionales bacterium | reverse complement strand
GGTTGTTCGGCTCGATGCCTTATCCGAGCGAGGCCAAAGACCGCATCGCCGAGCTCGCGCAAAAGGGCACCGTGGTCTACGTCGCGCGCGCACACAGCGGCTTGTTGGGGCTCTACTTCAACTACGCCACGGCCCGCCTCGGCTTGCCCGAGGCGAGCTTCATCGGCGGCATGTGGCTCGTGCTCTGGCATCCTTTCGCGCGGCTCCGCGATCTCTGGCGGCACCGCTTTTATTCGGTGCGCAGGCTGCTTCAAAACACCCTGCTCGCGCGCCGCGCGGCCTTTCTCTTCGTGCGGCCGCAAAAGGACCGCTCTCGTTCCCTGCACCGTTATTTTTGCGCGCTCATGCGGGCGCAGCGCAAGCTGCCCACGCCTGTCTACGTCGTCGCGCACGTGCTCGTAGATCGCAAGCAGAGCGGCGTCGTGCGCGGCTCGTTGGGCCGGCGTCTCTTCGGCACGGGGCGGCGCAACGGCAGCTTGCGCGAGATCTGGACGCTCCTGTTCTCGCCCGCGCACGCCACGGTGCGGGTCGCCGACGCCATCGACTTGAGCGCGCTCATCGCCGCCGCGCCCGAGGTCGACGACGCGCGCCTGGCGCGGCGGTTGGCTCATTTGCTCAACTTCAAGATGGACGAGGAGCAGCGCGTCATCGCCGGCCCCAAGCTGCCGGCCTTCGAGGCGACCGAGCGCCACGTCATGCGCAGCGACATCGTGCGGCGGGCCATCTCCGAGATCTCCACGCAAGATCCCACCAAGACGCCGGCCTGGCTCACGCGGCGCGCGCGGCGGCTGCTCAACGAGATCGCCGCGCGTTACAACGTCAACTACCTGCGCGTCCTCGCCTGGTCGGTGGGGCTGGTCTTCAATCGCATCTATGACGGCATCGCCGTGGACGAGCCCGGCCTCGCGCGCGTGCTCGACGCCGCGCGCAAGGGTCCTCTCGTCTTGTGCCCCTCGCACAAGAGCCACGTCGATTATCTGGTCCTGTCGTATATGCTGTGGCACCACGACATCACGCCCCCGCATATCGCCGCCGGCGCCAACTTGTCGTTCTTCCCCCTGGGCTCGATCTTCCGCCGCGCCGGCGCGTTCTTTCTGCGCCGGTCGTTTCGTGGTGACGAGCTCTATCGCGCGGTGTTTCGCGCCTACGTGGCGGATCTCGTACGCATGGGGACCTCTCTCGAATGCTTCATCGAGGGGACGCGCAGCCGCTCGGGCAAGATCGGCATGCCCAAGTTCGGCATCCTCGGCATGGTCGTCGATGCTTGGCGTAGCGGGGCTCGCGCCGACGTGCAGCTCGTGCCCGTGGCCATCGACTACGAGCGTATCATCGAGGCCAACTCCTACGAGCGCGAGCTGCTCGGCGGCGATAAGCAGGCCGAGGACATCGGGGCTCTGCTGCGTTCGACCAGGGTCTTGCGCTCGCGCTACGGGCGCGTGCACGTCCAGTTCGGCGAGCCGGTATCGCTCGCGGCGATAGCCGAGGCCCACGGTTTGCCGCAGAGCGACGCGCGTGAGCTCGACGAGCCGTGGCGGCGCGCCACCGAGAAGCTTGGTTACAAGGTACTGCACGCGGTGTCGCGGGTCTGCACGGTGACGCCCACGGCGGTGGCCGCTACCGCCTTGCTCGCCCACCGCGGCCGGGGCCTCGCCGAGACGTCTTTGCTCAGCATCGGCGAGGCTATCTTGGAATTTCTCGACAACGCCGGGGCGCGCATGTCGGATCTGTCGCTCCCGGGCAAGGCGCGCGGGGCGAGCTTGCTTACGGCCACGAAGAAGCTCGTGTCGGAGGGCGCGGTGGTGGTCGATCGCGCGGGACGCAACGACTCCGAGCCGTTTTACAGGGTGCGTGAAGAATGGCGCATACGCCTCGATTTCCATAAGAATTCTTTGATGAACTACTTCGCGCCTTTGGCCATCGTGGCCCGGGCGATAACCTCCACCACGGGCAGCGCGCACATAAAGTACGAGCTGCACGAGCGCGCGCGGTTCCTCTCGCGGCTCTTCAAGCGCGAGTTCCTCTTCCCCGTGGACGCGGACGGCTCGAGTCCTTTCGATGATGCGCTCGGCGCTCTGGCGTCGCGGTCTTTGCTCTCTGTCCACGCGGACGGCACCGTGGTCATTCACGATGCCGCTACCATCGCCCACCTCGCGAGCCTGCTCGACAACTTCATCGAGGGTTATTTCGTGACCGCAGAGACCTTGATCGATCTGCGGAGCTTCCCGCTTTGGGACAAGGAGCTGTCCTTGCGCGCGCGCGAGCGGGCACGGCGGGCGTTTCTCGAGGGTCGCCTGCAGCGGCCCGAGGCCGCGAGCCGCACCCTGATCGAGTCGGCGCTCGCCTACATGCAAGACGCGGGGGTCGTCATGTCGAGGGGTGAAGGCCGCCGCCGCCGTGTTGAGCTCCTCGCGCCCTACGAGGGAGAGGAGCTCGACGCCTTCATCGCGCGGATCGAGTCTTTTCTCTGAAGATGTTTATCTTCGCTCGGCAACCTGTTTGGGGTCGATCCGTGTAAGTACTATTTGCAGGGGCAAAACACCCTCGAGCGGAAGTGGCAAGGAGCGAGCGAATATGGGAACACCGCCGATACCAGTTACCAACGGCGCGGCACCGCGAATTTTACCGGGAACGTCGACTGAAGCTGCCGAGGTTACGGCGGCGCAGGTTTCGTCCGCGCAGGAAGTAGGTCAAGGCAAGGGCTCGGCAGGGGGCGCCGCCGATGGTTACGATGTCGGCGTCAACGGCCCCGATCTGGGACCTGGCTACGATGCCGGCATGGATGAGCTCGATCGCCAAATCTACGACGAGGTCTTCGCCCCGAATGGTATTCCCTGGCCCGGTAACGCCAGCACGACGCCCGTGGTCGCCGAGCAGCTTCGTGGCACCACGGAATATGGCGTGGCGCTCGAAGCGGCGCGGCAGCTCGACGGGACGCCCGAGTCCATTCAAAACCTGCTCGATGCGCTCGGTGGCTTGCCGTTGTTCGGCAATATCATGGAGCGCCTCCTCTGTGTCATCAAAGACGCGGTGCGCGAAGAGAGCGAGAGCTCCAAGTATTGGCTGCTTAAGCTCAAGAGCTTCAATACTATCTCGCAAGCTCTCGCCGATCAGCAGAGCTTGCTCGCCGACGCCTCCTCGGAGCTCGCCGCGAAAGAGAAGGGCAGTGATCACCCCGAGAAAGAGACCGTGGCGATAGACCTCGAAATCTATGATACCGAGATGCTCGACGAGAATGGCAATCCGGCGGTCATGACCAGCCACTCCGAGCGGGTGACCCGCACCTCGCTTGGCACGCGCAACAAGGAGCTCGACGCCGCGATCGAGGAAGTACGCAACAACAAGACCAGCTCGCAGACGCAATTCCAGGCCTCGGATCAGAACAAGAACCGGCTCTTGCAGATAATGACCCAGGTCTCAAAGACCATGAACGAAGAGCGCAAGGTGGGCGTGGACGGCGCGCGACTGTAGCTCTCGGTCTCCTCAGCTCGCGCCGCGGTTTCCTCGGCTTTCTTCGTCGTGCTACGGTGCCGGGCACACGCTCACCACACAGGGGTACGTATGGCTGCCGTTATCAGTGAAGCCGATCTAGCTCGCATCGCGAAGCTCCCCGAGAAAGATCTCGAAGACATCCTGGTCGCCATTCGTGGGGGGGCGAAGGTTCCCGCGGAGGCGATGGGGTTCGACGAGCCGACGATGAACGCCATCGAGCGCATCGGCGTCGGGTTCTATAGCGCGCGCAAGTTTCGCGAGGCCGTGCTCATCTTCGGCTTCATGCTGCAGATGGACCCGCTTCGCGGGAGCGCTTGGCGAGGTCTCGGTGCCGCTGCGCAGGCGCAGCACAACCTCGAGTTCGCCGCCATGTGCTACGAGTTCGCCATCGATCACGACCCCAAGGATGTCGTGGCGCGGGTCTTTTTGGGCGAGACCTTCTGTGAGCTCGGTCGCCCCGAGGAGGGGCTCTTGGCGCTCAAGAACGCCATCGCGGTCGGCACCGACGTCCCCGCGCTCAAGGCTTATCTCTTGCGCGCGCGGGCGATCATCGCGGCGGGCGGCGGCAAGCCGTCGCGGGTTTATCTATCGAAGAAAGCGCGCAAGCTCGCGGAGCAGGCGGCGGCTCTGACCGCGCCGGCGCCCTTGTATGATCCTACGCGTCCCATGACCGTGGAGGACATGCGTGCTCATCCCGAGCTGCGCGCGCGGCTCAAGGATCTCGAGCAACAGTTGAAGCGCGGGCGCATCACGCTCGCCGAGATCGGCGGCTTCACCAAAAAAGAGCTCGACGGCACCTACGCCATGGCGCTGCAGATGTTCGAGGGGGGCAAGATCCCTCGGGCGCTACAGCTCGTGGGGTATCTCATCTTAATAGACCCGCATCAGGGGCGCTTCTATCAGCTCGCTGGCATATGTCTGCAAAGGCTCAATCAATATACCCCCGCCAACCTCTACTACCGTTCGGCGTTGGTCTACGAGCCCGGCGAGCCGCGCTCGCTCGTTTATCTCGGTGAGTGTCAGATCATGACGGGCGAGACCGACGAGGGGCTTGCCACCATCCGCGAAGGGATAAAGGTCGCGTCGGGCAAGCGTGGTCTCGAGGATGTCGTAAAGCGCGGTGAATCCTTGCTCGCGCGGTATAAAAAATAGCTTGGGTCACCCAAGCTTGGGCTCTCGCGTGTATGTAGACAGGTGACTCGCGCAATTACGAGGAGGTTTAGATGGCAGAGGTGAACATTCAACGCGGTGACGCCTTTCTCGGACCAGACACGAGAGGTGGCATGCCCCCTTCGGGCACGTGTCTCCCGCGTTCGGCACAGGCGGCCTCCCTGCCTATCGATACTTCGGGCTTACAGCAAAGCTTGGACGCGCTCATGCGCGACGCCGGTTTCGCGAAGGGCTCAGACGGGGCATGGGTCCCGACAGACTCGGTAGGCGACGCGCGTGAGGCCAAGGAGGTCGGGGCCGCGACGGGCGTGAAGTCTTCGTCGGCCACGGGTGCGCAGAAGCCTGTCGATGTCATGGGCGCGAGCGAGCCGCTCCCTCCCGTCTCTGCGCCGAAGTGCGCGTATGGTGTGGAGGAGCAGGAGGGTTTCGAGAGCTTCGCCGCGCAGGTGGATCAGGCCTTCGAGGAGGTCTTGGTCAAAGGCTACAACGAGGACGGGAGCCCGATCTTCAAGAGCCCCGACGAGATCACGTCGGAAGATCTGCTCGCCATCTTCATGAAGCTGCAAATAGGTGATCCGAGCAACTCGCCGGAGGTCATGGAGAAGGCCCTCGCGCTCGCCAAAGACCAGACCAAAGGAGCGCTCGAGCAAGAGCGGGCCAACCTGGAGAAGCAAGACGCGGCGATCAAGGAGGCCGAGAACAAGAGCGGCTCCTCGAAGATCGTCAGCTATGTGGTCTGTGCCGTGATGATCGTGGTGGCCGTCGCCTTGTCGGTGGTTACCTTCGGGGCGGGCGGTGCCTTGCTCGCGCTCGCGATCATCGCCGCGGGGGCCATCATCGGCGCCGCCGCGAGCGGCGGGAAGATCGAGGGTGCCATAATGGGGGCGCAGATAGGCGCGGCAGTCATGATCGCGATCTGCACTTTAGGTGCGGGCTCGGCCGCGGCTTCCGCGCAGACGACGGCCGCCCAGGCGGGCTCGCACGCGGCCGAGGCGGCGGCGGCTTCGGAGGCGGCGAGCGCCACGGCGGCGGCGGCGCCCACCGCGGCCAACGCGGGGGCGGCGGCCGGGGCTTCCGCCAATGCGAGCACGGCGGCGACTTCCGCCAATGTGGCGGAAACCGCCGCGATCGGCGCCAAGGGAACGGCGACTGGTGTGCAGTGGACCAGCGTCGGCATCGCCGGGGTCCAGTCGGGCGCGACCGTCGCCAAGGCCTACGAAGATAAGCGCCTCGCCGACATCTACGGTCAGGCCGACGAGTTCGGCTTGGCGGCCAAGCAGTCCGAGCTGCGCGCGCAGTGGAGCCGCGAGGATGTCGAGCTCCTCAACGATCTCATCAAGGCGCTCTGGCAGTGGAAGAGCGACTCCATGGACGCCGGCATAAAGATGTCGGGTGACAAGCACGCCACGAATTTGCGGATCGCGAATTTGTGTCTGGCGACGTCCAAGTAGAAAAGTGAAAGCGAGGCGAATATGGGTGCTGTAGGTTCGGTAGGCAGCGGCGACAACTGGCTCATTCAGAAGCAACAGGACGAGCATTATCAGCTCTTGCAAGACGTCGATGGCGACGGGGTCGCCGATAATTCCACGGTGATGAGCGAGGCCGAGATCAACACCTTCTTGCAGGCGCAAGGGGCGGGCTTTTTGATAACGGGTGGCGAGCAGGTGCCCCTCGACGGCTACGTGCTCGACGATAGCATCCAGTATAACCCGATCGTCGATTTCGATGTGCCTCCGCCCTTGCCCGTGCCTTCGGGCGCGACGCTGCCACCTGCAAAGCTTCGTGAACGCCTCAATGGCGCCGAGGAGATCAGCGACGCCGCCTTGATGTGGATGACGTTGCTCACCTTGGCCGAGACGTCGGCGCAGGATCTGAAGAACGCGCGTATCTCGAAGTCGCTCGCGCATGAGCAGAAGGCGGGCTTCAAGCATCAAGAGATCAGGGCCACCGAGAACAAGATCGAGAAGGATAAAGACGCGGCACAGATGCAGTTTTGGATCTCCGTGGGTTCGGCGGCGGCGTCGTTTGCTTTGTCTTTCGGTGGGGCTTTGCTCTCGAGCGCGAATGCTGGGGCTACGGCCGGAGACGTGGCGGCTCGCGAGGGCGCGAGCCGGACCGCGTACGCCGTAGGTAAAGGCATGGAGGCGAGCGGTACCGCGTTCGGTCAGGTGATCTCGGCAGGTGGGAATTGGATTAACACCGAATTTGGCCCCAAGGCCGAAGCCAACCGTCTAGAGATGCGCGCCAAGCGCTATGCCATGGCTGCCGAGGCGATCGATCAGGTCATCGAGGAGAAGGCCGATACGATCAAGGCGGTCGACGAGCATCGCAAGCAGGCCTTGCGTATCTTGGATGAGCACTGTGATCGCGAGACACAATTGACGCGACAGATCTTCTCGTAAGGACCGGCCCATGGCCGATGATCTCACCGTAAAGAGCCCTGGCGCCGGCGCAACAGGCGAGGCGCGGCCTAAGGTCGACGTGGCAGAGAGCGACGCCGCGCAGGCCATCGACAAGCTTCGCGCGCTCGTCAAGCGGCGTTTTGGCGCGGCGATCTCTCAAGAAACCGCAGAGACTTTGCGCGCGAGCCTCAAGGTCAAGCGTGCGCGCATCGCCGCGTTGACACAAACCAAGGCTGCGTACGAGACCGCGCAGACCAAAGAGCGTGTCGGTCCGCAAGGCGGCGAGGTGAAGGCCCGGCAGGTGCTCGGGGCCGCGCCCGCGCGCGGGGCCGACGGTCTCGACGAGAAGGCCAAGGCCGCCGTGCGCGGCGACCCCAACGCCTCGCCGCAGCTCCCGCCGTCCAACGCCCGGGCGCCGGACGCGAAGCTCGCGGGTCAGATCATCGACAAGATGCTGCGCCACGTTTTGGTAGACGACAAGCCCGTCGATATCGCGGCCTACGCTGCGGCGTTGCGGGGCGCAAAGACGCCGCAGGGCAAGCAAGCCGCGTCCTCCGCCGAGCGGGCGGCGGCGCTCCTCACGAAATATCGCGCGGGTCAAAGTGAGCCGGCGCCGCGTCTCGCTCAAAGCGGCGTGCGAGCGCCCACAGATCCGCTCGCCAAGAGCGCGCCGCCGCGTCTCGCCGCCCCCGGCTTCGTGGTGCCGCAGCCGAGGCCGTCTACGCAAGCGCCAAAGAGCGACGGCGGT
>CAYXQW010000126.1:0-7813 GCA_964466695.1 uncultured Bdellovibrionales bacterium | reverse complement strand
CCGCGTCCCTGAGGAGCCTTGCGTAGCAAGGCGTCTCGAAGGGTGACGATCAGGTAAAACCTGCATACCCGGCATAAGAGAAGTCGATGCGCGTCAGCGCGCCGAGGCGAGCCTCGAGGGCGGGGGCACCTGGCGCGCCTGACAGAGCTCTCGCAGGTGCTGCCAGGCCCAGTCATTGGGGGAGAGGAGGTAGGTCCCGGCGCGCACGGCGCGGTCGACGCGACCGAGGCGGGCGAGCCAGCGAAAGCCGACGGCGCTGCGGATCACGCCGTCGTTTTGGAGCTTGACCGCGATCTCCGCCAGGCTCGCGTGGGCGGGCACGACGACGCTCCGCGGAGTCGCGGGGGCAGTGGTCGCCGGGGAGAGCAAGAACAAGATCGTGGCGGCGACGGCGGCGAGCGCGCCCGCCGAGGTCATGGCCGCGCGGAGCTTCTCGCGCCGCAAGGTCCGCGCGACGCGCAGCTTCGTCGTGACGACCGCCGGGCGCGGGGCTAAAGGCTCCTCGAGAGGAGGCTTTGGCATCAAGCAGATGACCTCGCTCTCATCTGCGAAGGGTAGCTCCTCTTCGACGTCGGGCTCTTCTGAGGGCGCAGCCTGTGCGGGAGCGGCCAGCTCCTCGCCGGAGAGCTCGGTCATGGCGGCCTCGACGAGCGCGGTGAAGGCGCCCAAGTCGTGCTCGCCCTCCGCGAGCTCCTCGGGCTCTCGAGCGGGCTCTTCTGTGATCTCGATCGCGAGCCGGCGCGCCGAGGAGGGCTGCGGCCCGCGACGGCGCGCGCGCTCGGCGTGGGTCTTCTCGGAGATCAAGGTCGCGCCGGCGCCCGCGAGGGAGGCCTGGCAGTACGCGAGCGCCGCGCTCACCTGCGACAGCGCGAAGGGCGCCTCGGGGGAGTCGGCGTATGCGAGCCCGACGATGCCGCCGGGCATGGCGAGGGGCATGATGGCGTAAGCGCGCGGCGCCTCGAGGCCCAGGGCGTAGGCCACGCTCGCCCCGCCGGGGCTCTTGCCGGAGCCCACCAGGGTCGAGCCCGCATCGATCGCCCAGCGCAGCGGGTTCTTGTCGAGCAAGGAGATGCTCTCGCCGAGCGCCTGGTGGCGCATGCCGGAGACGGCGACCGTCTCGGCGCTGGCGCCGTTGAGCGCGAAGACCGCCACGCGCGGGAAGAAGGCGCCGAGCCGTGAGGCCCACTGGCTGGCCGTAAGGCGCGAGAGATGGGAGGGGATCGGGTATGGTGTCATCCTGGCGGGGATGATGGCGCGCGCAAGGCGCGCCGCGCAAATTATCGGCGCTTGCATGGAGGGCCCGCGTCGTCGAGAGTAGATCTCGTGCGTATCATCGCCGGTCACGCCCGCGGGCGACGTCTCCATGCGCCGAAGGGCAACGACACGAGGCCCACGCCCGATCGCGTCAAGGAGTCTTTGTTCTCGGCGCTGCAAGGCCGCCTCGAGGGCGCGTACGTGCTCGACCTGTTCGCCGGCACCGGCGCCCTCGGCCTCGAGGCGCACTCGCGCGGCGCCGCGCACGTGACGCTGGTCGAGCGCGCCAAGGAGGCGCTCGAAGCCATCGCGCGCAACGTGGCGGCGGTGGCGCAAGAAGGCGTCGAGGTCTTGGCGCTCGATGCGCAAAGGGCCATCGTAAAGCTCGCGCGCGGTGAGCGCCGCTACGACCTCGTCTTCCTCGATCCGCCCTACGCCAAAGAGCTGCTTACGCCCACCCTCGTGGCGCTCGCGGCGAGCGGCCTTATGCGCGAAGGCGGCGTGGTGGCCTGCGAGCATCACGGTCGCGCGAGCCCGCCTGCCGCGCCGCGCGGGCTCGTGCTTGCCAAGACCCGCGTCTTTGGCGATGTGGCCATCAGCTATTTCGAGGTGCATGAAGATGCGTGAACCGACTATCGCTCTCTACCCCGGCTCCTTCGACCCGTTCACCTGCGGGCACCAAAACCTCGTCGAGCGGGGAATCAAGGTCTTCGATAAGCTCATCATCGGCGTCGCCGTGAATGTCCGCAAAGACCCCCTCTTCACCCCGGCCGAGCGCTGCGAGATGATCCGCCTCGCCGTGGGCAAAGACGACCGCGTCGAGGTCTCCTCCTTCGAGGGGCTGCTCGTCGATTACGCGCGCAAGCGCCAGGTGACCGCCATCCTGCGCGGGCTCCGCGCGATCTCCGACTTCGAGTACGAGTTTCAGCTCACCCACATGAACCGCCGCCTCGGGCCCGACATCGAGACCGTCTTTATGATGACCGGCGAGGACCACTTCTACGTCTCGAGCCAGCTCGTAAAAGAGGTCGCCCGCTTCGGCGGCGACCTTACCGGGCTCGTGCCGGGACCCGTGGCCGCGCGGCTCTGCCAGCGCTTCGGCGAGGGGGCTCGCTAGCGAGATCATGGCGCTCGACGAAAAACGCGAGCTCGGCCACGCGCTCTCGCTCACCGCCGGCGTCTTGGCGCTGCTCACGATCATCAAGCCCCTCGGCGCCTTCGGCCTCATAGGCACCGTCGGCTACACGCTCGCCGCGCTCGCGCAGCTCTACCTGCCCATTTGGCGCGCCGACAGGCTGCGCCTCCCTCTCGCCACCTTCGGGCTCTCTCTCGTCTCCTGGCGCCGCGACCTCATGCTCGCCGCCACATTGTGCGCCGTGACGTTCCCGCTCTTCGCCCTCGGGCATCACCTCTATATGACCGCGGCGCACGACTGGCTCGTGACCGCGGGCCTTCCCGGCCTCGCGCGCTACGCGCCGCGCGCCTGCCTCGCGTTTCCTGCCGAAGCTTGGTTCGCACCCAAGCTCGCGGCCGCGTTCGTGCTCACGCACACGCTCGGCGTCGCGTTGCCCGAGGAGGCCTTTTATCGCGGCTACCTGCAGCCGAGGCTCGAGCACCGCTGGCCCGCGCGGCGCAAGATCTTCGGCGTGCCGATGGGCCGCGCGGTCATCGCCACCGCGGCGCTCTTCGCCCTCGGCCACTTCCTCGGCGAGTGGAACCCTTTGCGCTTGGGGCCCTTCTTCCCGGCGCTGCTCTTCGCCTGGCTGCGCGGCGCCACGGGGACGATCACGGGCGCGGTCGCCTACCACGCCGCCTGCAATATCTTCGGGGCCCTGCTCTACGGCCTCTATCGACCTTGCTGAGAGCATCCGACAATTTGTGCATCCGCGCGTGTTGGGTTAAAAATCTCGATGCATGATCGCGATTTGCAGCGCCTGTAAGGCCGAATACGACGTAGACCAAGCTGAGCTCTCCGCCACGGACGGACTTGTCGCCTGCCGCGAGTGCGGCGGCAAGATGGAGTTCTCCTCGCCCCCCGAAGACGATCTCCCCGCGCCGACTGCGGCCCAAGACCACGCGCTCGTCGACCTGCCCGCGCCGCTCGCGGAGCTGCCGGCGTCTCTCTCTCCCTCTCCGCCTCCCCCCGCCGACGAGATGACGTTCACCGCTCCCAAGGACGCGAACATCAGCGTGGAGGAGATCACGGACGACGACGAGCCCTTCGAGATGGACGCGAGCTCCCTCGTGTCCCTCGACCAAGAGCCCGCGCCACCGCCACCCGCCGAGGCTCCGCCACCACCCGCGCCCGAGGCTCCGGCGCTCATGGAGGAGCTCATCACCGCGCCGCCGCCGCCCGCGGGTGAACCCGCCGCACCCACGCCGAGCCCGATCCTCGAAGCGCCGCCGCCCATGGTCGCCGTGGAGAAGAAGCCATGCGCGCGCCGGACGCGGTCGCTCATCGCCGCGGGTGTCGTCGTGTTGCTCGCGGGCGCCGCAGCGGTATGGCTATGGCCGCGCGCCGCGACCGAGGACCGCGCGCCCGTCGCCGCCGTGCCCGCGCCGATCGAACCTCCCGCCAAGGCGGAGCCCGCGCCCGTCGCCGTCGTACCCGCGACCTTGGAGCTCGGTGAAGACAACGTCGATGTGCTCACCTATCGCGAGCTTAAGCGCGCATCGACGGCGTTCGCAAAAAGCCTCGACACCGCCAAAGACCCGCGCCGCGAGGCCTTGCTGCTCTGGGCGCTCTACAGGCTCGCGGCCTTCGGCGACACCGAGGCGCAGAGCGCGCTCGCCGCGCGGGTGCCCAAGCCGGCGCAGGCCATGGCTCTCGGGGCTCGCGCCGCCGCGGCCGCTTTCGGGCTCGCGTTGTTACAGAACCGCGCACCGAGCGCGCGCGCGCAGAGCGAGCGCTTGCTCAAAGGCCGCTTCCGTGGCGATGCCTCCCTGTCACTCATCGCCGCGCGTAGCTACGATCGCCCCGCGATGGCGCCGAAGGCGCTGCGGCACATCGAGACCGCCGTTACACAAGCAGCCTCGAACAACGACCTCGAGCTTCTGCGCGCAGAGCTGCGCGCGCAGAGCGCCCCCTCGGCCGCCACGCGTGCCGAGCTTTTCGCGGTGCTTAAGAAGCAAGGCGATGTCGCCGCGAGCTTGCAGGTGACAGACCGCCTGCTCGACGCCGGCATGTACGAGCTCGCCGACACCGTCACCGCCGCCTGGCGCCTAGAGGACGCCGACGCCTTGCCGCGCGCGCGCCGCGGCGCTTTTTTGCGCCTCTTGACGCGACGGCGGTGGCGCGACGGCGACTTTACGGGCGCCCTCGCCGTCATCGCGGCGCGCCTCACGCAAAACCCGGGCGACCTCACGGCCTTGCTCGAGCGCGCGGCGCTACAGACCGACCCCAAGGTCGCGGCCAAAGAGCTCGCCGAGGCGATCGCCGCCGCGACCGATCCTGTGACGCGCGCACGACTCCTCTGCGAGCACGTGCGCGTGTCGCTCACCTTCGACATAGAAAGAGCGCTCGCGGCCGCGCGCGAGGGCGAGCCGCGCCAGAGCTTTACGAAGTACGCCGAGGGCTTGATCGCCGAGAAGCAAGGCAAGATCCCCGCGGCCAAGGCGGCCTTCACCGCCGCGGCCGGCATGAAGCCCGCCATCGCCGAGCCACGCGCGGCGCTCATCGCCTTGGGCGCGCAGAGGCCCGAGGTCAAGGTGGCGAAGCTGACCCAGCTCGCAAAGAGCACGGGCTCGGCGGCGGCCGAGTATCGGCTCGGGCGCGCCTTGATGCAGACGAACAACACACAGAGAGCCGAGGAGCTCTTCGACAAGCTCCTCTGGACAGCGCCGGCGGTGGCGCCAGCTCTCGAGCTCTTGCTCGTGCGCCTCGAGGCGCTCGAGCGCTCCGGGCGCGCCGAGCGGGCCCTCACGATCGTCACCGCCATGCACGAAGCCAGGCCTAAAGACGAGGTGCCCTTGCGGCTCTTGCTCGGCATGGCCACGCGCGGCCGCGACCCCGCCGCGATAGTCGAGGCGCAGCGCGCGTTGCTCGAGCTCGCGCCGGAGGATGAAGCCCGCAAGCTCGCGCTCGTCGCGGCCTTAAACGACGCCGGCGAGCACCTCGAGGCCGAGACCTTGCTCAAAGAGGCGATGAAGAGCGAGACGTTGCGCAAACACCCGCAGGCCTTGTTGCAGCTCGGTCGTGCCTGGATATCGCGCGACGCGGTAAAGGCCCGCGCGCTCATCAACGAGGCGAGCTCCATAACGCCGAGCGCCGCCGCCTACGTCGCCCTCGCCGATCTCGAGAAGCAGCTCACCCACCTCGACGAGGCCGCGGCCGCCTATCGCAAGGCCACAGAGCTCGACCCCGCGCTGCACGAGGCGCGCTATGCCCTCATCGACACCATGATGAAGCGGCGGAATTTCGATGACGCCGCCGCCGAGCTGCGGCGCCTCCTCGTAAGCTCTCCGAAGGAGGCGCGGGCGCACGAGCTGCTCGCGAACGTGCTGCTCGAGCTCGGGGACAGCAAGGCCGCGGTGGCGAGTTATCAAAGCACCATCGACGCGGGCGGCGAGAACGGGGCCTTGCTCATGAAGCTCGCGCGGTTGCAGCTCGAACGGCTCGGGCTCGTCGGTCCGGCCGCCAAGACCTTGCGCCGGGCGGTGAAGCTCGATCCGAAGTTAGCCGAAGCTCGTTACTATCTCGGCCTGGCCCTGAAAGACTTGGGCCGCAACGCCGAGGCCAAGGGAGAATTTCGCCAATACCTCACGCTCGCGCCGCAGGGAGAGTTCGCCGAGGACGCCCGGCGTTACATCGTCGATCTCGAGAAGCGCCCTCAATAAAACATCCGTGAGGAGAAGCTCTCGGTCGCGCGTAGCCAAGAGCGCGGCACGTAAGATCGCAGATCCAACGCCGTCGCCGCCGCGGCCCCGAGGAGCGCGCCGAGCAGCAAGCCCGTAAGGCCGAAGAGCCACGCGCGGCGCCGTGACCTCTGCGCGCCGGCGATGGGGTGCTGGGTCATGGATTGGTAGGCGCCGGTCACGCGGCGCAGACGCTTGTCGAGCGGCGCCAACCTCTGCAACCACGCCATGATGCTGTCGGCCATGTCGTGGTCGCGGTCTTTGAGCGCGACCTTGAGGTCGCGCATGAGCACCTCCACCGACCGCTGTCGTTGCTCGACGGCGTAGCCCGCCGGGTTCTCCTCGTAGAGCCCGAGCTCCTGGCGGATCTCCTTGACGCCGTGGCTCGAGAGCACATCGAGGAGCTGCGTGCGTAGCTCCTCGGCGCTCGCGAAGCGATCCTTGGGGCGCGGGGCGAGACAGCGCTCGACGAGCTCGCCGAAGCCGGGTGAGAGGAGCTGGTTGAGCTCGCGCGGCGGCATGAGGCGTCCGTGCTTGAGGTTCTTGTAGACCTCGTCCACCGTCGGCCCCTCGAAGGGGAGCTTGCCGGTCGTGGCGCGATAGAGGAGGGCGCCGAGCGCGAAGATGTCGGTGCGCTTGTCGATCTCGCGCCCGGCGAACTGCTCCGGGGCCATGAAGCCCGGGGTGCCGATCACCTGCGTCTCCGTGCGCACCGTGCTGATACCGAGCATGGCGCTCTTCGCCACCGCCTTCACCGTGCCGAAGTCGGTGAGCACCACGCGACCTTGGTGAAGGATCACGTTCTCGGGCTTGATGTCGCGGTGGACGACCCCGTGCTTGTGCGCGTGCACGAGCGCGAGCGCGAGCTCGTGGCCGAGGCAGAGGGCCGTGGGCTCGGAGGCGGATCCGTGCTGGCGCAAGAGCTCCTCGAGCGAGTGGCCGGGGAGGTACTCCATAACGAGGAACAGGTCGTCGGCGCCCTCGGCGCTGTAGTCGTAGAGCTCGACGATGTTCGGGTGCTTGAGCGCGGCGATGGTGCGCGCCTCCAGGCGGAAGCGCCGCCGCACCTCGGGGTCGGCGACCTTGGCGGCGAGCACCTTCACCGCGACCTGGCGGGCGAGCTTCGGGTCGTAGGCGAGGTAGACCTTGCCCATGGCTCCCTGGCCGATGAGCCGCTGCACCTCATAACGATCGATACGGAGAGTCACGACTTCTTAAGCTTCCTTTGCGTCACCTCAGGGGGGGATTATCATGGAATGGATGCACCGTCATCATACCCCAGCGTCTCTGGCACCGCGTACGCGTCTTTCGATGACGTTGGTGCTCACGGGGTCGATCATGTTGATCGAGCTTTTGGGCGGGCTCTTCTCCGGCTCGCTCGCGCTGCTCGCCGACGCGGGGCACATGCTCACGGATTTCTTGGCGTTGCTCTTGGCCTTCGCCGCCATGATCTTGGCGCAGCGGCCCGCCGACCGACACCTCACCTACGGTTACCGCCGCCTCGAGATCCTCGCGGCGTTGACGAACGGCGTCGCGCTCATCGTCATCAGCGGCTCCATCGTCTACGAGGCGATCTTACGGCTCGCCTCGCCGAGCCCCGTGGATTTTCGGATCATGGTGCCCGTGGCCGTAGTCGGCCTCGTCGCGAACCTCGGCGGCCTCTGGCTGCTCTCCTCTCACGGACGTAACCTCAACATGCGCGGGG
>CAYXQW010000125.1:0-7819 GCA_964466695.1 uncultured Bdellovibrionales bacterium | reverse complement strand
ATGCCTACATCGAGAAGAACGAGCCGTCGGCGAAGAGCGACGGTCGCGTGCGTTTTTATATGAACATCTTCAACGGCGGCCTGCACGCCCTGAAGAAGGCCGAGGGCGAGCAGCTCGGCCGCGATCGCATCGACATTCAGGAGATCATGGTCGCGCCGGTGACCGCCAAGACCTACGCCGAGGCCATGCAGATAGGCGAGCGCATCGACCAGGCGTTGAAGAAGATCCTCGTCGCGAAGTTCGGCGCCGCCGCGGTCACCCGCGGCGACGAGGCCGGCTTCACCGTGAAGGGGCTCGGCGACAGCACCGAGGCCATCGGCTACGTCTTCCAGGCCATAACTGACGCGGGGTGTGTCCCCGGGGTGGATGTCAAGCTCGCGCTCGACGTCGCCGCGAGCTCGTTCTTCGACACGACGAGCGGCCGCTATAATTTCCAGGGCAAGGCGCTCACCACCGCGGAGATGAGCGCGTACTACGTCGAGCTCGTGGACCGCTACGCGGGCAAGATCTTGTCGATCGAGGACGGCCTCGCCGAGAACGACTGGCAGGGTTGGCCCGGGCACACGGCCGCCATGAATCAGCGCGGCGTCGAGACCATCGGCGACGACCTGTTCGTCACCCAGTTGCCGCGGCTCGAGAAGGGCATCGGCGAGAAGGCCGCCTCGGCCATCCTCATCAAGGTCAATCAGAACGGCACCATGACCGGCACGCTCGACGTCATCAAGCGCGCCAAGGGCGCCGGCATGAAGTACGTCGTCTCGCACCGCTCGGGTGAGACGCTCGACAACAGCATCGCCGACCTGGCCTATGCCACGGGTGCCTTCGGCCTCAAGACCGGAGATCCGCAACCCGAGAGCGACTTCCAAGATCAAAAGACCTGGGTGCGTCGTCGCAAGTACCTGCGCATGGTCGAGATCGAGAAGCTCGCCAAGTAGCTTGAGTGTTACAGGCGGGAGCGAGTCGCGCTCCCGCCTGCTCTTCGCCTTCGCGCGGGCGCATCATTTTCGGGAGAATGCGCTTGTCATGTGGCGCGAGGTGCGTGGCATTGCTAATACTCGTGCTCAGTGAAACCTCGAACCTCTTGTCGTCGTAAGCGCTCGCTCCCGGGCAGCCTGGCGTGGCGGCGCGCGGTCTTGCGCGACGCGCGTGACGTGATCACCGCCGAGAGTCGTGCGGTGAGCGACCTACTCGGCATGTTGGACCGCAATTTCGTCGCGGCCGTGGAGCTCGGGCTCGGCTGCGAGGGCAGGCTCGTGGTGACCGGGGTCGGCAAGAGCGGCGTCGTGGGGCAGAAGATCTCGGCCACGCTCGCCTCCACGGGCACGCCGTCGCTGTTTCTGCACGCCGCCGAGGCGCTGCACGGAGATCTCGGCCGCATCGTGCATAACGACGTCGTGCTCGCCCTCTCGAACAGCGGCAACTCCGAGGAGGTCGTGCGCCTCGTCCAGCCCATCAAGTCCCTCGGCGTCAAGCTCATCGCGATGACGAGCGCGCCCGGCTCGAAGCTCGGCTGTCACGCCGACGTCTGCCTCTCGATCGGCGTCATCCCCGAGGCTTGCCCTTTGGGTCTCGTGCCCACGGCCAGCACTACGGCCATGATGGTGCTCGGTGACGCGCTGGCGGTGGCGATCTTCAATCGCAGGGGTTTTGGTCGCGACGACTACGCGAGGTTCCACCCGGGCGGAGAGCTCGGTCGCAAGCTCATGAAGGTGTCGGAGGTCATGCGCCGCGGCGAGGAGAACCCGGTCATCGACGTCACCAAGACCGTGCGCCAGGCGGTGCGGGTGATGACCGAGACTCGTGGCCATCCGGGCGCCGTCTCCGTGGTGGACAGGAGGGGCAAGCTCGTCGGCTTCTTCACCGACGGCGACTTGCGACGCTTGATCTTGAATAGCGAGTTTTGCGATCACCATCAGATCTCAGCCGTCATGCACAAAGATCCGAAGCGCGTCGAGGAGACGACGCTCGTGGCCGAGGCCGCGCGGCTGCTCGCCGAGCACCACATCGATCAGATCCCGGTCGTAGACAGGCACCAGCGGCCGGTGGGGCTCTTCGACGTGCAAGATCTGCTCAGCACCCGCGCGGGGTGAGCCGCGCTTGGTCAGGGCGCGTTTTTTGGTTATGGGGCCGTGGTGCGAGTTGTCATAAATGTCTCGAAGCGAGCCCGTCTCGCGCGGAGGCCTTCTTTGCGTATAGGTTACAAGCTGCTGTTTTTGACGCTGGCGGCCGCGTGCACGCAGTGCGCGGGCGGCGCGCGTGAGGACCTCGCGCCTACGGTCGGCCCGGTGCCTTTGACGGCGCTCGGACCCGGCGACGTCTTCGAGATCAAGGTCTTCGGCGAGCCCGACCTCACCGGCATCTATCGCGTGGCCGGTGATGGCACCATCAGCTTTCCGCTCGTAGGCAAGCTCGTCATCGCGGGAAGCACGGCGAGCGAGGCGGGAGATCTCATCGAGCGCGCGCTCGCGAAATACGTTCGGAGCCCGTCGGTGTCGGTGTTCGTGCGCGAGTTCAACTCGAAGAAGGTCTACGTCTTCGGCGAGGTCAAAAAACCCGGAACCTTCGCCTTCGAAGACGGCATGAACATCATCCAGGCCATCACGCTCGCCGGCGGCTTCGAGAAGCTCGCGAACAAGAACGCCATCGCCGTCACCCGCATCCTCGACGGTCGCGAGCAGCGCGTCCAGGTCCCCGTCAAGGAGATCGGTGAAGGCAAGACGCCGAACTTCCGCCTCGAGCCGGGCGACATCGTGTTCGTGCCGGAGAGCATCTTTTGATCACCGGCGGGGTTGCGCGCGCGCGGCTGTCCTCGCGCGAGCGCGGGCTCGAGCGCCTCCGCCTCGCCACCGGCCTCGTCGTCTTGGCGTTGCCGCTCGCGCTCGGCGGCGCCCACGCACCGGTGAACTTGGCCGCGGCCGTGTTGCTCGGCCTCATCTTGCTGCTCTCGCTTTTCTGCCTCGATCCTACGCGACAGCTCAAGCTCGGGCTCGTCACGCTCGCCTCGAGCGTGGCGCTCGGGGCGACCTTGTTGCAGCTTCTGCCTCTACCCTTGTCGGTCCTCAGCGTCGTATCCCCCGCGGCGCACGAGCTCTTGGCGAGCCGCCCCGGTGCGTCCTCCTTCGCTACGTTGTCGCTCCACCCGGCCGCGACGGCGCACGAGGTCGCGAAGCTCTCCGCGGTGCTCTTCGCCACGCTGCTCGCGCTCATCCATTTTTCGGGGCGGCGCATACGCGAGCTCTGCGCTTTTATCGGGGCCTCGGGCGCGCTGGTGGTCGCGGTCGGGGTCGTCCATGCGCTGGCCGATCTCCAACAACCCTACGGCGTGTTCACCTCCTCGAGCGCGCTCTTGATCTCGAGCTTCGTCAACGCCAATCACCAGGCGGGTTTCCTCGGGCTTTCGGCCTTCGCCGCCGGGGTCTACGCGGTGACGAAGAAGGGTAACGAGCGCTGGGGTTGGCTCTTGGTCGTCTCGGTCAACATGGCCGGGGTCGTGCTCACGCTCTCGCGCGGCGGCGTCTTGAGCCTCGTCTTCGCCCTCGTCTTCGTCTTCGCGCAGAAGAGGTGGCGGCGCTCCGAGGGAGGTCACGCGCGCCTCTGGCTCGCCGCCGGCGCCGCCGTTTTGCTCGCAGGGTTTCTCGCGCAGGCGCCGATCGTGCACGAGCTTTGGACCCTCTCGCACCCCGACGCGCTCGCCAAGACCGAGCGTTGGCGCCCGGTGCCGCGGCTCCTCTCGATGTTCCCCGTGACCGGCGTCGGGCGTGGCGCGCTCTCTTCGGTATATCCCTTCGTGCTCGAGGAGCCGCTGCGCGCGACGGTGACGCACCTCGAGAACGAGCCTTTGCAGGCGTTGGTCGACTGGGGCTTGCCCGTCGGGCTCTTCTTGCTCGTGTGTATGGCGTTGGCGCTCGTCCGCGTCGTGCGCAGGGCCGAGCAGGGCCTCGATCGTCAAATCCTCGCGGGGGGGTTGCTGTTCTTGGTGGCGGCGAACCTCGGCGACTTCAGCCTGACCTTGACGGCGGTCGCCGTGCCGGCGGCGATGTTGCTCGCCGCAGGGAGCGCCCCGCGTAAGCGCCAGGCACCCGTTATGTCGGCGAGGCTTCGTCGCGGGCTCGTGGCGGCGACCATCATCGTCGTCGCCGCCGCCACGGGGTGCGGCGTTATGGCGATTGTCCACGACATCGACCGCGACGTCGATCATCTGCGAGGAGCGCTCGCGCGGGCCGAGACGCTCGAGGAGCAAGTCGAGGCTGGCCATACCGCGCTCTGCTGGCACCCGTGCGATCACCTCATCCCTTTGTTGGTGGCCGATCGTCACCTGCGGACCCCGGGAGGCGCGCGCGCTTCTCTCCGATGGATCAACCGCGGCCTGCACGTCGCGCCGCACGACAGCGGCGCGCACTGGCTCCTCGCGCGCGCGCTTTTCGGTCTCGGGCAAAAAGATCAGGCGCTCGGGGAGTATCGCCAGGCTTGCGCCGCGCGGCCTGCGCACGCGCTTCGCATAGCGAGCGAGGTCATGGCGGCGACGAGCGACGCCGCGGCGGTGGCAAAGCTTGCGCGCGGGGGGCGCTGCGATCCCCTGGCGATCGCGGGCTTTCTGCTCGGGCGGTCTTCTCCCGAGGCGGCGCGGCAGGCGTTGCAGGAGATGACCGAGTCTTCGGTCGAGCGCGAGGTGCTCCTCGCGAAGACCCTCATGCAAGCAGGGGATCGCGCGGGCGCCAGCGCGACCACCGCGGCGCTGCGGGAGAAGTGGCCCACGAGGCAAGAGGGCTATGTGCTCGGCGCGCGGGCCTTTTGGGATAGTGGCGAGCGCGCTCAGGCCTTGTCGTTGCTCGAGCTCGGTCGTGAGCGCGCGGCCGAAACCTCGGCCTTGCTCTCGCTCGAGGCGCAGTTTCTCTTGCAGCAAAAGGAGCCGCGCGCGGCGCGCAAGGTGGCGCAGGAGCTGGCCGCACAGGTCGGCGGCGAGTATGCGCAGGCCAACGCGCAGTGGCTCATCGCCTCGACCTACACCGCCGAGGGTCGGGACGCGACGGCGGCGCAATACTATCAGCGCGCCCGCGAGCTCGTGCCTTCGGCGCTCTCTTATCGGCTGGCGGTCGCGGCGTGTCGGCTGCGCCTGGGTGACCACGCCGCCGCCCGGGCCGAGCTCAACCGCGCGCGGCTCGACTTTGGCGACAAGGATAAGATCATGAAAGCGCTGGCCGAGGTCGAGGACGCCGCGCGCGGACGCTCCCGCGAAGCTGGTTTTCGTGAGCTCGTGCTGCCTTAGGGACTGTCACGAAATAACTCGATAAAGCGACTAATTAGTAGTGCTGTTGCCCCAGGGGTTGTAGTCGCGCACCGCGGGGTCGACCTTGGGCTCGCCGCGCCTCATGGCCGCGAGCACGGCGTCGGTCAAAGGCTCGTCTTCGGCGCGAATGATCTTTCGCTCTCGCTCCATCCAGGCGAGCTGGCGGCGAAAGGTCTCGACGAGCGGCACCGTCGTGCGAAAGTCGAGGTCGCGCTCGGCCTTGGTGTTATCGAAGATCGAGTCGTACTGGTAGATGAACTTGACCCCGACGGCGCGGCGCGGCAGCGCGGCGTAGAGGAAGTCGGTGGGCACGGCCGCGAGCTGCAAGGTCTTGCCCGCGGCCTCGGCCATCGCCTCGAAGACGCCCTTCCACGTGGTGTGCTCGTGGCTCGTCAGGTGATAGGCCTCGCCGAAGGCGCGCTCGTTGGCGATGGCGTTGACGAAGCCGCGCCCGACGTCCGAGACGTGCGCCACGGCCCAGGCGGCCTTACCGCCATCATGGACGATCACGGGCAGGCCCCGGCGCAGGCGGTCGGGGGTGCTGTCGTCGAAGAGCACGCCCGAGGTCGTCGCGCCTTCGCCGGTGGTGAACGAGGGGCGGAGCACGGTGGTGAAGGTGCCGTGCGCGCCGTTGGCCTCGAGGATGACGCGCTCGATCGCCGACTTGTTGCGGCCGTAGTCGGTCTTAGAGCGATGCGGCTCGTCGTCGCGCGCCGGCAGGCGGGTGAGCGGGCCGCCATAGACGCAGACGGTCGAGCACATGACGATGTGCTTGGTGCGGCCCTGACAGGCGCGCAGGAGCGAGCGGGCGTTGTCTGGGTGGAAGGCGACCATGTCGATGACGGCGTCGAAGCGATGGGGGGCGAGGGTGGCCTCGAAGGCGGGGTAGTCCCAACGGTCGGCGCGCAGCACCTCGACCTCGCCCAAAAAACGCTTTTCGGTCAGGCCGCGGTTGAGCAAGGTGACCTCGTCGCCGCGCGCCTTTAGCTGCTCGACGATCGCGGTCGAGATGAGGCCGGTGCCGCCGATAATCAAAACCTTCATGGCTCTCTCCGTACGATGTAATCGAGCGCGGTGACCGAGCGGCCCGGGAGCAAAAGCTCGCGCTTGGGCACGAGCGCGCGCGGCGAGGCCTCCTCGGAGGTGACAGCCTCGTCGAACTGCTCGCCGCCGAGAAGCTCGTAGCCGCCGACCCTCGTGCCGAGCGAGACCTCTGCCACGTCGTGATTTATGACCACGACGCGTAAGCGTTCGCCGTCGCGGGCGGCGTGGACCCAGAGCTTGGCGCTCGTGCTTTGCGCGCGCACAAGCTCGCCGGCGAGGCGCGAGGCGAGCGCGAAGGTGTAGAAGGAGGGGCGCTTGCCGCCCGCGGTGTCGAGCAGGCCGTGGCCGCCGGTGGCCTGGAGGGCGAAGTAGTGCGCGACCTCGACGCCGAGCTCGTTTAAGCGGAGCGCGGTCTCGAGCGCCCAGAGCGCGGCCACCATGTCGGCGAGGTGGTGCTGGCGCGAGGACTCATAGGAGAGGCCGTACTCGGTGAGGCCGAAGGGGATCTTGCGCGCGTGCCCGCGCGGGTTACGGGCAGGGTCGCGCCAGAGCGCCGTAAGCTCGGCGACGGTGCGCTCGGCCTCGCTCACGGAGGCGAGGGCCGCCTTGTCGCTCTTTTGGCCGTCGGTCGGGTAGATGTGCCAGGTGAGGAGATCGACGATGTCGCCGCAGCGGGCGATGAACTCTCGCATGAAGGGGTCGCGGTCCTTGAGCGAGCCCGAGACCCCGGGACCGGCCACGCGGGCCTCGGGGTCGACGGCGAGGATGGCCGCGCGCTGGGCACGGAAGACCTCGCAGTAGCGCTCGGCCGTCCAGGTAGGATCGCCGCGCGTGACCGCGTAGAGGTCGGGCTCATTGCCGATCTCCCAGTAGTCCACGGTGAGCCCGCGCTCTTTCGCCATGATGACGGCGGCGGCGGCGTCCTCGGGTTGGTTCTTCGCCCGTGCGCTCGGTGGCCCTTGAAAGACGCGAGTCTGGATGACGAGCGGCGGGCTGTCGAGCAGGGTGATGAGGGCCGCGAGGGTGTCGAAAGCGTGTGGGGTCAAGTCGTGGTCGTCGCCGATGTTCCCAGCCGGAAAGCGGAGCGTGGCGGGGGCGAGGGGGCGCAGATCGTCTTGATAGTCGAGCGTCTGCATCCAGAGCCCGAAGTTGTAGCCTCGGAGCACGCGAGGGTTGACCTTGGCGAGCACCTCGCCTGTCACCTCGAGCGCGGCCCGCGGGTGGGTGACGGTCCTCGTGAACGAGCAGCCGTCGCCAAAGAGCGCGAGGCAAGTCAGAGCCGCGAGCAGCCGCGAGGTAGAGATGAAGCCGAGCATGGAAGCTCCTCTTTGGGCCTTGGCGCTACGGGCGGGTCTGCCCGGAGCCGAGCACCACCCACTTGTAGGTGCAGATCTCACGCAGCCCCACTGGGCCGCGCGCGTGGAACTTCTGGGTCGAGTCGATGATCTCGGCGCCCATGCCGAACTCGCCGCCGTCGGTGAACTGGGT
>CAYXQW010000124.1:0-7837 GCA_964466695.1 uncultured Bdellovibrionales bacterium | reverse complement strand
CCTGAGCCGCGCGTTTTTTTGAGGATGCGCTGCCCCTCCCGCCACTTGATCGAATGACGGTAGCACCCATGGACGTCGAAACGCTATGATGTTATGATGTCATAATGGCAAATCTACATAGAACCACCGTCTACATGGAGCCAAATCTGCACAGAGCTTTGCGTCTGAAGGCGTTGGAAACTGGCGAAAACCTCTCTAAAATCATCAATGATGCCGTGAAATTGGCTCTCGCAGAAGACGCCGAAGACCTTGAGGCCATTGACATGCGAGCCACTGAACCAAGCCGCCCGTTCGAGGATTTTCTCAAAGAGCTATCAAAGGACGGACTTCTATTAAAGGAATGAGCTCATATACGATTCTCATCAAGAGGTCGGCGGAAAAGGAAATTCGAGCGCTGCCAACAGAAGACCGAGCGCATGTGGTCGAACGCGTGCGTCGGCTTGCCGATAATCCTCGCCCAGATGGATGTCAGCGACTTTCTGGGCGTGATGCCTATCGTATCCGAGTCGGCTGTTATCGTGTTGTCTACGATATTTGCGATGCTGATCTCGTCATTGAGATCGTGAAGGTCTATCGATAGCAGATAGTTTCGGTGCAGAGCTATCTGAAACCATCCCTGGCAAGCCACTCCCTGGTGAAGACCTCGGGCAAAAGCGGGCTCGCGTCGAGCTCCTTGATGACGACGACGGTGGAGCTGCCGCGAGAAAGCTCGTCGTAGATCCTAAGCTCCTCGGGATACCAACGCCCACCGTCGAGCTTTTTCCACCTCGGGTAATAGACCGTGCGCACAAGCCGCAGGGAGAGGGCGTGGTCTTGGCGCTTGAGCATATTGCCAAAGTCGCGATCCACCCATAGCCGCGTGATCGGAAAGACGACCTCGGCTTCGGCCTTGGCCAAAAGCTTCAGGCGGTGCACGGTGTAAGCACCGAGCTTCTCCTCGCCCTCGTAGGTCGCGTCGTAGGCCACAGAGAAGCGCGCGCCGTCGAGGTCGATCTGCTGCAGGTCGCTCCCGCCCAGGCGCGCGCGCTCGGTGCGTCGCTCCCACTTGCCCACCGCGGGATCATAGCTCCACAGGCGCTCGCCTCGGCGCAGATAGACCTTGCCGCGCTCCGCGCGTGGCTGCACGAACACGACGGCGAGCATGTCGCCTCTCGCCTGCCGGTAGATGACGAGCTCGTAGGCGCGACTCGCCTCGCCGCGCGCCCGGGTCTCCATGTAGGCGCGCGCCCGGTATTCGCCGGCGCCGGGCTGGCGCTCGTCTATGCCCGAGAGCAGCCGCGCAAGGTCGGCGCTCTCGAGAGGCGGCGATGCCAAAGACCACGCGCAAAGGAAGATCGCGAGCGCCGTCATCCGTCTCTCTCCATCGCTACCTTGGGCGCAAGGCGCGAGGCGCGCCACGCCGGCGGCACCGCCGCGAGGGTCGCGGTCATGACCACGAACGCAGCGATAAGCGCGCTCGCGCCAAGCTCGAGATCGAGGACCCACGACCGCGTGAGGAAGAAGAGCTCGGCGCCTTCGGGCACCTGGATCTTGAGCGCCGTGATCCCGATGACGAGCGCGGCGCCGAGCACGAGGCCCACGGCGGCGCCAAGGAGCGCCAACAGATGAGCCTCGAGCAAGAGCTGTCGCATCACCTGGGCGCGCGACATGCCGATCGCGCGCAGCGTCCCGATCTCGCGCGTGCGCTCAGCGACCGCGACCCACATCGTGTTCATGATGCCGAGGACGATCACCGCCAACAGCACGGCCATGAGCAACGCCCCGAGCGCCGCGACCACGCGCGCGCCAAAGCTCACAAACGACACCTCGTCCTCCCAGGTGGTCACATCGAGCCGCTGCCCGGTCCAGCGCGCATCCCGCATCTTCTCGGTGAGCTTGCGCCAATACGGCGCAGAGTCTTGCTCTAAGACTTTATGGCCCTCCCGCGCGAGCTTCGCGCGTAGCGTTGCCGCCACCGCCGCCGCGCGACGCGGATCTTTTAGATAAAGGTGGATCGCGCCCGCGCCGCTCGGCGCGTAACCATAGAGCTCGCGCATGGTGTCATTGGAGACGAAGGTCGTAAACGACGACAACAGCCCGAGCTCGCGCACAACCGCGACCACGCGCACATCGACCGTATTGTGGAGCCCCGCCCCGGTCGGCGCCGACAAGGTGAGCTCGTCGCCCGCCCTGACCCCGAGCCGCGCGGCCTGACCCGCAAAGAGGAGGATCGTGTTCTTGCCCGCGAGCGCGCCGAGGTCGCCCGAAGAGAGCTCGAGCACTCGCATAAGGCCCGCCTCCTCTTCGATGTCCACCCCGGCGAGCACCAGCTCCATCGACCCTGAGCTCGCCACGGCCCGGGCGTAACCACGACCGCGCAAGGTCGCGCGCTCGAGGTCCGGCAGGGAGCGCACGATCGCGAGCGGCCCCGCGACGTCCAAGACGAGCGGCGCCGCCGCGCCCGAGGCGAGCCTGTAGAACCCGCCCACGTTGACGTGACCGGAGAGCAGCGCCGTCGACGACGCGAACACCGCCGACTCGATGCCCCTTACGAGCCCAAAGAGCAGGACCGACGACGTGGTTACCAAAGCGATGGTGGCGCCGAGCATCACCGTGCGCCGCGCGTGCTGGCAGAAGCTCCGTGTGGCCATGACGAGGTCTATCCCGAGCACGACGCTCATTCCTCTTTCTGCATGGCTAAAAGCGGCGCCACCCGGGTGGCGAGGCGGGCGGGGTAGAGCCCGACGAGCACGCTCGCGACGAAGGCGAAGGCGAGCGCCGCAAGGATAGGTGCGGCGCCGAAGTCCGGCATGAACGTCGGGCCCGAGAAGATGAAGGAGAGGTGCTCGTCGCTCGTCGAGATCCCACCCGAGGCGCGCACGAGAGCAATCACCGCGACGCCGAGGGCCGCGCCGAGCGCCCCGAACGACACCCCGGCGACGGCGCTCTCTGTGAGCACCATCATGAACACGAAGCGCTTGGGCGCGCCGATCGCGCGGATGGTCCCGAGCTCGCGCACGCGGCCCAAGGTCGCCATCACCAGGGCGCTGTCGATGATGACCATCATCACGATGAAGATTATGAGCGCGGCGGCATAGAGCGTGAGGCGCGCGAGGGTGATGAGCCGCCCGACGAGACCCGCCGCCTCCTGCCAGGTGACGGCCGTAACCTCGATGCCGGCCGCGCGCGCGGCGCGCTCGATCTCGACCATGGCCGCGTCGAGGCGCCGCGCGTCGCGCAAGATCACCGCGACGTTGAGCACCACGTCGTCGCCGAGCACGGTCGTCGCGCGCGGCTCGTGCTCCCGAGCAGGTGCGGCCTCACCGCCGAACAAGGCCGCCTCGACCTCGTCGCGCTCGAGGTGTCTGACACCGAGCTCTGCCGTGAGGCTCGAAAGCTCCGCCGCGTCCGCGGCCGTGGGGTAACCGAAAAGCTCCCGAAACGACGCGAGGTCGAGCAGGTTGGTCTCGCCGGCGAAGGCCGCGCGCTCGAGCCCTAAGATCTCGAAGAAGCCGTACACCTCGACGTTTATCGACCGCATATAGCCGGCCTTGGTAAAGGCCCGGAGCGTGACCGTGTCTCCGACCTCCACCCGAAGCTTCAGATCGCGCTCGACAAAAAACCGGGAGAGCAAGATGCCGCGCGCGCCCGGCGGCACGGCCTTCCCCGCGACGATGCGCATCCTCGGGAAGGCCCGCGCGAAGACGTCGAGATCCGTACCGACGTAACGCAGGCGCTCTATGCGCTCCTCCAAAGACAAAGGCGCGATGCGCTCGTCGAGGAACGCGAGCGCTCCTTTAGGGTCGTGCTCGAATTCGCGCCAAAAGCCCGCGCTCATTGCGCGCGTAAGATCCGCGCGGTCCTGGTCATCGAGCTCGACCGGCAGCGCGAGCTCTCCTGCGTGCGCGAGGTCGCGGTGCAGAAGCTCCAGGAGATGACGCACCTCTGCTTGCTTTACGGGGAGGTCGGCGCGCGACGCCGCGCGCAAGGCGTCGATCGCCCGCTCGAGCGCGGACGCGGAGACGATCGTGGCGCTGCCTATCCCCATGGGCACCAAGAGCTCTATGTCTTCGACCCCGGCGAGCGCGCCTTGCAGCGCGGTGAAGCTCGTTATGGGCGTAAGATCGGCGTCCCCCATGACACCGCCGTAGAGCGCGAGCGGCTCGCGCGACGCGGAGTTTGTAAGCTGAATATGACCGCCGAGGCTCTCCTGGACCGAGCGGCGCATGCCGTCGTCGAGGCCCGTAACGAGCGCACCTAAGACGACCACGAGCATGGCCCCGAGCGTCACGACGCCACCGATGGCGAGCGTCCGCGCCCGGCTCATCCGCAAGTTGCGCGCGGCGACGAGCACGAGGATCGCGAAGGTCGCGAGCCGAGCACCCATCTCCCGCCTCACGCGCGCCCGGCGATCCGGCCGTCGGCGAGGCGCACCACCGAGCTCGCCTCGGCGATGACGGCGGGGTCGTGCGTCGCGAAGATGAAGGTGGTGCCGTCGCGGCGGTTCTGCTCTCGCATCAAGGTGATGACGCCGGCGCCCGTCGCGGAGTCGAGGTTGGCGGTGGGCTCGTCGGCGAGCACCAACGCCGGCCGCCCGACGAGCGCGCGCGCCACCGCCACGCGCTGCCGCTCACCACCCGAGAGCTCGTTCGGCCGGTGGCGGCCATAGCCGTCGAGGCCCACGGCCGCGAGCATCTCATAGACTCGCGCCCGACGTTCGCGCGCCGACTTTACCCCTTGCAGCAACAGCGGCAGCTCGACGTTCTGAAATGCGGTCAACACCGAGATGAGGTTGAAGCTCTGGAAGACGAAGCCGATCGAAAAGAGGCGCAAGGCCGTAAGCTCCCGTTCGGAGAGCCTGGTGGTGTTCTTTCCCGCGACGATCACCTCGCCGGCGCTCGGCCTGTCTACGCAGCCGATGAGGTTGAGCAAGGTCGTCTTGCCGCTGCCCGAGCTCCCGGCGATCGCCAAAAACTCGCCCGCCGCTACCTCGAGCGAGACTTCGCGCACGGCGCACACCTCGGCCTTGCCGAGCGCGTAGGTCTTGTGCACCTCGCGCAAGCAGACGACCGCGCCCACGAGAGCTCCCTCGCGAGCGCGCGTCGTCACGCCTTGTCCGCGTCCGCGCCGTAGGGGCTGTGATAGTATTGATAATAGCGGTAGTAGCCGCCATAGCGGCGGCTATCGACGTCGACGTTGTTCAGCACCACACCCAACATGTTCGCCCCGACGCCGAGCAGCCTGCGCTTGCAGTCGATCGCCGCGTGCCACGAGGTCTTGCCGGCGTGCACCACCAGCACCACGCCGTCGACGCTGCGCGCCAAGACCAGCGCGTCGGCCACGGCGGCGACCGGCGGCGAGTCGAAGAAGATGCGGTCGTAGTCGCGCGAGAGCTCGGCGACGACCCGCGCGAAGCTCTCGCCGTGCAAGAGCTCGACGGGGCTCGGCGGGATGGGGCCGCAGGGCAAGAGATCGAGGTTTGGGACGCCCGAGGGGACGATGGCCGCCGCGTGCTTCACCTCGCCCATGATGAGGCTCGAGATGCCCTTGGCGCCATCGACCCCGAAGCTCTTGTGCAGCCGCGGCCGCCGCATGTCGGTGTCGACGAGCAAGGTGCGCGCCCCGGACTGCGCCATGGTGATGGCCAGGTTGATGGTGGTCGTGCTCTTGCCCTCCTGCGGGCCGCTGCTCGTCACCAGGATGCGCCGCACCTGCCGATCGTGCGACATGAACAGGAGGTTGGTGCGAATCGTGCGGCAGCACTCGGCCACGCTCGAGCGCGGGTGCTCGAGCATGTACTGATCGCGCCCCGGGATCGAGCCGCCGCGCTCCGCCTTGTCGTTCTTGATCGACGGCACGATGCCCAAGAAGGGCAAGCCCACGAGCTGCTCTATCTGCTCTTGGGACTTGATGCTGTTGTCGAGATAATCCACCACGAAGGCTGCCACCACCGCGAGCACCGTGCCGAGGAAGACCGCGACGAGCAGGTTCAAGGCTACCCGCGGGCGCACGGGGCTCTTGCCCGGCTCGGCCTGCTCGAGCTTACGCACGTTGTTGACCCGCAAGAGCTGGCTCAAGTCGGCTTCCTTGCCTCTCTTCAAGACGAGGTCGTAGAGCGCCGCGTTGTTGTCGCGCTCGCGCTTGAGCCGGTTGTAGTCGATCTCCTTCTTGTTGATCTCGAGCGCCTCGGACTTGATCTCTTCGATGGCCGCGCGCAGCCGGCGCTCGTTGCCGACCGCGCTCTCGTACTGGGCGTCGATAGCCGCGAGCGTCTTGTCTATCTCTTGCTCCAAGGTGGCGCGCAGAAGCTCGAGGCGCTTGCTCAGCACCACCTGCTTCGGGTGATCGGCCGTGTAGCGCTCGGAGAGCTCGGCGAGCTCTTGCTGCAAGGCGAAGTAAGAGGCCTTGAGATCGCCGATGATCTTGCTCGCCGCCACCTCGCCTATCGTCTCGGCCGGCGCCTCCTCGTCGCGCACGCGCCTGAGCCCCTCGCGCCGGCTCTCGAGCGCGAGCCGCTGCGCGAAGGCGTCGGAGAGGCTGCGGTTCAACTGCGAGAGCGTCTCCGCGATCATGTTCTGCCGGTCCTCGAT
Organism: uncultured Bdellovibrionales bacterium; assembly: GCA_964466695.1. Taxonomy (GTDB): domain Bacteria; phylum Myxococcota; class XYA12-FULL-58-9; order XYA12-FULL-58-9; family JAFGEK01; genus CAYXQW01. The sequence continues at coordinate 1,268 of CAYXQW010000124.1, read as the reverse complement.
GGAGACCGACACCATGTTGTTCTCTTTCTTGAACTCGTAGAGCGCGATCTCGGTCTCCTGGAGCTTGTCGCGCAGCTCGTGCATCTGATCGGTGAGCCAGCTCGCGGCCGAGCGCGTGACCATGACCTTCTGATCTAGATTATACTCGATATATGAATCGGCCACCGCGTTGGCGATGCGCGCGGCGCTCGCGGCGCTCGAGTGCTCGACCACGATGGCGGCGAGCCGGCTGTCTTTGACGGGCTCGACGCGCACGAGCCGGCGCAAAAAAGCGATAACGTCGAGCCGCTCCAAGATCTCTTGGAGCTCGACGCGATCTTTTACCCGATGGAGCTCGAGGAGCTCGACGCGCCGGCGGATGTCCTCGGAGAGGCCGTGCAAGGCGTCCTTGGCTACGCGCGCCTCGAGCGGCGCCTGCCCGGAGGCGCGCACGCGCTCGGCGAGATCTTTCGGGGAGAGGCCGAGGGCGGCGGCCGCCTTCTGCAGCACGGGCTGGCTACGAATGACGTTGTACTGCGTCTCGTAGTACTCCTTGCTCATATAGTAGCCGGTCGCCCCGAGGTCGTAGACCTCGCGCACGTTGCTCAAGACCTCGGGCGCGGAGCTGTCGATCATCACCGTCGCCGACGAGCTGTAGATCCTCTGAGCCCGCATCGTCAGCAAGGCCCCGAGCACGATCACCGCGAGCAGCACCGCGCCGACCACCCGCCGCCTGCGGCTCAAGACGGCCACGACCGCCCGCAGATCCAGATCGGTCTCCGCCTTCGCCGCCGATGATGTAGCTTCTATGGTTTCTTCCACGCGATCCTCTTTAGCCTTGAGCCGAACAGCTCTCTAGCGACTCTCCCGGGACTAATCAAACGGGTCGCGGGTCAACCGCCTCGTACCCAGAGCCGTGGGAGCACCGCAGGTGTCCGAGCTCGATACGCCGTGTACTCCTCGCCGAAGGTGTCGAGCAGCCAACGATCCTCGGCGCGGACCAGCACGATCAGAGCGACGTACATGAGCACGGGCACGAACAGCCCGATCCAGGTGCCAACCAACAAAACGAGGCCGGGCACGTTGAACACCACCCAGCAACCGTAGAGGGGATGACGGCACCAGCGGTACGGCCCGCCGGTGAAGAGGCGACCCTCTGGAAAACCCTTGTTGATGATCACGAGCGACCAGACGAACATCGGCAGCCCGAAGACGAGCAGCAATACGCCAAGGCCAATCTGCAGCCAGTGAGGCACGAGAGCCGGGATCGAAAAGAACACGGGGTCCAG
>CAYXQW010000123.1:7083-7882 GCA_964466695.1 uncultured Bdellovibrionales bacterium | reverse complement strand
CGCACGCGATCCGTCCGCGTCCCGCCGATCAAGGAAACTCCACCCACGGCCTCGACCGCGAAGAGAGGGGTGATGTCATAACCGGCCTCGATCTGCAGCATCGACCCCATACCATAGCCTTCGCTCTCGCCATCGCTCGTCAACAGCGGCCAGTTATCGGGGTCATCGATGTCTTGCTTCAAAACCATGTAGCCGCCGCCGAAGCGCGTCCCGACATAGAAGCCACGCACGACCGCGCGCAAAGCCTCGGGCGTCGCGCCCCTCCCCATGACCGACGCTTCCGCCTTCGTCTCGTCGCTAACTGGCGCCTTCGCCTCGACCTTTGCGCTCGCCGCATGAGCCTCTGGCAAGCCTACAAGCAGCGCCGCAAATATAAGCCTCAACGTGGAGACACTCGTCGCTCTTGTCGCCATTAGGTCGCCTTGAAAATGAAGGGATAGTTGACAGTAACCACGCCGCCACCGGCTGGAGCCGGGAACTTCCAGTTCTTGATCTTCTGCGCGATGCAAGCCTCGACCGCCTTGTTGTTCAAGGTCGTATCGCGCACCGAGACGGTGGCCACGGAGCCCGTAGCGCTGATCACCCATGCCATCGCGACGCGACCCTCGAGGTTTTGATTGCGTTGCAGCTCCACCTCGTAACAATAACGGATTTGGTTGCGGTTCTCGTCGATCACCTTCTTGATGACCTCGGGCGCGAGCGCGCCCTCGATCCGCGGCGGCCCGATATCCAAGCCACCACGCTCCTTGCGCCCACCGAGACCGACGTTAGAGCCATACCTCATGCCGCCCCCCCCCAA
>CAYXQW010000123.1:0-7073 GCA_964466695.1 uncultured Bdellovibrionales bacterium | reverse complement strand
TATCCCGGCGATGCCACGGCTCGTACCTACGCCACCTCCCGTCAAAGGCCCCGTCCCGCGAATGCCGAGACCGGCCATGCCCGCGCTCGCCGAACCTACCCCCGCCGTACCGATGACGTTGGAGAGCGTCCCCGAGAGGGAGCCACCGCCGCCGCCGCCGAGCAAGCTGCCGGCGCCGCTGCCACCACCGCCGCCCGAGAAGAGCTTCGAGAACTTCTCGCGCACCGCCGCGCTCTTCTCGGCCTTCGTCGGCTTCCTCGTGGGAATCGTAGGTTTGATCTTCAACGGATCTTGTTTGGTGAGCTTGGGCTTCTCCTCGGGAGGCTTCTCTTTAGCCAGCTCTTCCTTTTTCTTCTCGATCTCCTTCTTGATACTATCGAGCAAGTTTTTGTTGGAGTCGGTCTGCTTGGCGGGCTCCAAGATCAAGCTCGCGAACCTATCGGGCTTGTCGAAGAGGTCCTCGCGCAGTGAATCGGTGTCGTAAGGGTAGACGAGCAGCGTAATCGTCAGCGCCAGATGGAAGAACAGAGACATCAGGGCGATGTTGACGAAATGCAGATCGACGTTTTGCCAAACCGAACGCGGCACCGTGCCGGCAGGAGAGACGAAGCGCAACGCGAAGGTCGCGCCTCCCCAATGGATGATCGCCCGCGAGTTAGGGGCCATCCGCATCTGATAGCTCTCAGAGAGGACGTCATCCTTGCGCGCATGCGCCGAGGTGCGCAAAGTCTGGAGCTGGACTAAAGACCCATCGAGCTCGAGCTCGCCTTCCATATGGTTCGTGAAGGTGAGAACATAGTCGTCTTCCATGTATCGCACGAGCGGGAACTCTTCTGTGGGCAGGCCCTCGCTCGAGATGAAGACGTTGGTCTTCTTGGTCTCGCCGATAGTTATCTTCGAGGGCTTGTCGTAGTGAGTTACGCCGAGCAGGGCCTCGCCCCAATACAAGCGCATCTCGAGCACCCGGTTGTCCGCCGTCATCGGATCTTCAGGAGGGAGTGAGGGGTGAGGCCTGCTCTCCACGGCTGCCGCGCCCAAGCGCTGATTGGTGATCCGTTGGATAGGGATAGGACCGGTGTTGCCGCCGGAGTCGAACTTGAGCTGCTGCGCCAACGACGAAGGGCCGCTCGGAGCACCCGGCGACGACCCGGCGACGACAGGTGCCGTGACCTTCGCGCCGCCGAAGACGATATCCGAGCCGAACCCTGGCGGTGGCCCGAAAGCACCGCCGAAAGGCGTTGGGGCTGTCGGTGTAGCGCTCACAGGCGCGGGCACGGAGGCGGCAGCCGCAGCCCCCGTGGTCAAGACCAGAGTGCTGTCGCCGACAGTTATTTGGTCGCCGCTCTTGAGCTTGGCGTTGACCACCTTGGCCCCGTTGACCGAGGTGCCCTCGGTGGTGCCCATATCGTGCAATGAAATGTCGCTCGCGCCGATCTCGATCACGGCATGGATCCGAGACACCTTGGGGTCATCGAGCTTCACCTGCGCCGAAGAGAGCCGCCCTATCTTCACCGTACGATTGGTGTCGCCGTCGAATTGATGCTGCGCCACCAGTTGGCCGCCGCGATATACTTGTATGTTAACCAGCACACCCATCATAACCTCGTTAGTCTCGAGCGCTCATACGAACGGCAAGCCACTAGAGCCCCGTCGCTGAACGCAAGATCTCCGGCCGGAAGTTCTCCCGCACCTTGATGAGCCGCTGGTGACGGAGCCGCTTGCGACTCTCGAGATACTGCCCGTCTGGCTTCGACAGATCGCCCTCGATCGTGTCGTCGCCGAAATCGACGACGGTGTGCTTCTGATAAACCACGTCTTCAGCGCGCACGACCGCTACCCCGAAGATCAACGACGCAACCACGAGCACGATACCGAACCACAACCAAGCTTTTGACATTACACGCTCCAAGTCGCCGGCCATCGATCATCATACACCAACCTCGGCGCTATTTGTAAGGCCCTACCGGGCTCGGCGACGCTTCTTGCCACCGGCGCCACGCTCCGGCTTCGGCGCTTGCTCCTCCTTGGGCGCCTCCACGGTCTGTCCGCTCGCACCTATCATCTCTTGTAGTTGTTGCTCGATTAGCTGCGCGTCGGGGTGATTGGGATCACACTTGCGGGCCTCTTTTATGGATGCCATGGCATCCTCGAGCCTGCCGAGCTGATAGAGGATCTGCGTCCACGCCACCCGCATGGGAGCGCAAGCCTCCACGCGCCCGCCGGGGGTATCCGGCGTCACGGCGAACGCGCACTTGACCAATTCCTCGCCGCCGGGAACATCCCCACCCTGCATGGTGATCTGCCCCTCCTCCATCAACTGCCAACCTACCTCGATACGCTCCTGGGAGTTGCCGATAGCCTCGGCGTTGGGAGCCTTGCCCTCCCTCACCGCTGCGCACGCCGCCTGCACCGCCTCAATCTTCTTGCGCTCCTTCTCCTCGCGCGCCTTCGCCGCCGCGAGGTCGCTCTTTTGCCGCTCGATGTCGGCCACGAGCGCCTTGACCTCGGCCGCATTCTTGTCGCCCGAGGGGGCGCTCGCCTGAAACTTCTTGTACGCCGCGATCGCCTCGTCATAACGATTCAAATGACGGTGATAGAGCACTGCGACGTTCCACAAGGCGGCATGATCGTTCGCGTTCTTTTGTAATAGCTCTTGATAGATCTTCTCGGCCTGGTCGAAGCGACCCATGCCCTTATAAGACACGGCGAGCCCGATGCTCGCCGCGCGGTTGCCTTTGTCTTCTTTGAGGATAGCTTCGAACTGTTGTGCGGCGTTCCCATAGTCACGATAGCGAAGCGCGATTTCAGCGAGCTGCGCGCGCACCTTCAGGTACTTCGGATCGATCGTCACGATCTGCTTGAGCTTGTTGACTCCCGCCGTAAGCTCACCCTTGTCGAGCATCATCTTGGCCATGAGATAGTGCAGCGCGACGTCATCTTTGTAGACCTTGAGCCCACGTCCAATAATCAGCTCGGCCATCGCGTGGTTGCCTTGTGCGTCGTAGCTCTCGGCGAGCACCCGAAAGGCCTCGAGAGCATCGGCTTGATGCTGCAAGGCCTGACGCGCCAAACCAATCGCCTCCTGATACTGCTTGCGCTCGGCGAGCAAGCGCGCGAGCGCCAACCGTGAGGTGACGTTCTTCTGCTGCGATTTTATGATCTTCTTATAGACAGCGATGGCCTCGTCAGGCTTGCCCTCGCGCGCTGCGTAAGCCGCGAGGTTCTCCTCTGCCGGCGCGAAAGGAGGGTTGCGACTCGCGAGCTCCTCGTACACCGCCCGCGCACCCGCCTCATCACCCGCGCGCTCGCGCAACAAGGCCTGGTTATACTTGGCCGGCGCGAACTCGCGATCGAGCTTCAGGATCGCCGCAAGCTCACCCTCCAGCCAAGCCTGCTCGACCGGCTCACCTTTACCGAGCTTCTCGAGCTCCTTCGAGAGCTCTGCGAACTTCTTCTCCGCCGAGCTCTCTTTCTGCTCCTGGACGGTCGCCGCGGGCGCGCTCGCCGGCGGGGCACTCGCGCTCGCCCGTGGTGGCGTCGCCTGCTGTGTACCACCCCCGCAAGCCGCAACGAGCACCACGCCGCACATCATGATCACGAAATATGAGACGGCCTTCATTTTCCACCTCCCGCTGCGGGCGCGCTTACGGCCTCGCCCTTCTCGACCGGCGTCGCGCGCGCGGCCTTCACCCCAAACGGGATATCTAGCGACTTATAACTATCTCCATCGCTGATTATCACGGCGTTCTTCGCCACGCGCCGTGCCTCGACGAACTCGACCTTCTCGATCTTCTCGACCAGCATCGGATACTCGTCCGGGCGCATGGCGTGCAGGCGCTCCTGAGCCTTCACCGACCACTTGTTATACACCCCAAACTCGCTCGACTTCTGCACACACACCCGGTACGCGTCGAGCGCCATCGGCTCGATGGGCGCGGCCTGCTCCTTGAGCTGATCACGCAAGATCTGCTTGTCTTCCTTCTCGAGCTTGTAGCCCGGGATCTTGTCGGGGATAGGAGCCTTGAGCAGCGCGTCGATCGACTCGCGATAGGCCTCGCCGATATAGAAGAGCGCCGTCAGCGCCGGTTCGACCACCCCGATCGCGACCACCTTCTTGTAGTCCTCGATCAGGCTGTCGCGCTCGGTGACCTTGACCTTGAGCGAGGCATCGAACTTCTTCTTGCCAGCATCAGTAGGATTGAGCTCGCTTATGACGATCTCGTCGTAGCGCTTGAACTTCGCGTCCAGGTCACGGAGCTCTATCTCCGACACGGCTTTGGCGCAGAGCGGCAGCGGCGTGTCGGAGCTTGCGCGCTTCCACTTGGGCCAGCTCGTAAGGAGGAGCTTTTTGATCTCCTGCACACCTTTGTCGTAGTTGGTCTTGGTCCGCATTATCTCCATGCGCCGATACTGAGCCTGACACATCAGATCCGTATCAGCGCGGACATATTTATTGTTCTTGATGTAGCTGAAGTAGCAATCGTGAGCCTGTTGCCACTTCGCCATCGCGTTACCACCCTTGCGCTGCCGCTCGAGGCTCTCGCCCTCGGCCTCGATCGACTCACAGATCGCGAAGGCGACCTTATAAACATCCGGATCGCTCGCGTAGAGCTTGAGATAAGTCTCCCGTCCTGCCTTGCCGCCCGCGAAGTCACCGAGCGTCGCACGATAAATACCGGCATTATAGACCGCGTCCTTGCTGCGCTTGTCCGCGGGGAAGCGGCTCGCGAACTGCTCGAGGTACTTGGCCGCGTTCTCGAAGTCGACGATGCGCTCGTAGCTCTGCGCGATGTTGAAGAGGGTCTCGGGGACGAGCGGCGAGTCCGGGAAGGTCTTGACCAAAAACTCGCGGACCTGATTGGCCTTGTCGAGCTTGTTGCCGAGATCGTAGTTCACCGACGCATTATAGACAGCGTCGGCTGCGTGCTGGCTCTTCGGGAAAGCGCGATAGAAGGCCATATATTCATCGCCGGCGACGAGGTACTTCTTCTTGTCCTCATACTCCGTCTTGATGAGCTGAAAGCTCGACGACTCTTCGATCTGCACGAACTTCTTCTTGTCCTCGGCGCCGCACGCCAACTTGGAATTGGCAACGTAGGAACGCGCCGAGTCACGCAAGCTCTTGAAATCCTTGCGGCCGTTATAGATATCCAAGACCAGGTTCGCCGCGTAACACGCCACGGCGTTGCCCGGGTGGTTAGTCACGATGTCGTTGAAGGCCGGCGCGGCCTTATCGAAGTGGTTGTAAGTATAATAGATACGCGCCATCTTGTAGCGGATCTCGACGATCTTCTCACCCTCGAGCCCCACGTACTTGATATAGCGCTGGCATGCGTTGATGAGCTTCTGCTGGGTGGGGGGGATCTCTTTAGGCTCCGTACCGCTCACCACCGGAGGGTTCTTACGATCGAGATCTTGTACGAGCTCATCATATGCACGCACTGCCTCCTCGGCAGCAGTCAATACTATCTTCTTCTGATCCTCGCGCGTCGGGTTCGGGTTCATGTCTACGACCAGATCGTAGTTCTTGGCCGCCCCTTCGAACTCCTCGACCTTGTACAAGATATCTGCGTACTGGAACCGCACGTAAAAGACGTAGTTGACCTCGGCGTCCGGCTTGGGCTCGGGGAAGACCTCGAGGTAATGGTGATGCAGATCCTGCGCCAAACGCATCGTACGATCCGCCGCCTGTCCCTTGAGCTTGTTGGCTTCCTTGTAGTACTCGAAAGCTAAACGACGCAGTGTGTTCTCCGCGATCTCCTCGGCCTCTCTGACGTCCTTCTCGACGGCCTTTTGATCCTCGGCGTTGAAGTCGCTGCGCTTGAGCCGCCCCCGCAGATCGGCAAAGACCTCTGTCAGCCTCTTCGCCTCGACCACGGTCTGCTTACGGTCGCCCTTGCGGCTCGTCGCGTCGACGATGCGCCCTTGCCAGACCGCGAGGCGCGTCGAGCGCGCGTAGCTCTTGATGAGCTCCTTGAAGACCGTGACCGTATCGAAGTGAGCGTCGCGGCCGATATACCAGTTGCCGAGCAGCTCCATCATCATCTGCAAGCTGTCTTTGCCGCCGATCGCGTAGAACGTCTTCAATGCGGCCTTGGAGTCGCCGATGTTGGAATACGCCCTGACGTAATCCTTGAGCGCTTCTTTACGAAGAGCGAGCCGCGCACGCTGCTCGAGATCTTGCTGCGCGTCCTCGCTCACGGTAACGACCTGGCGAAACTTCTCGAGCGCCTTCTCCCAGTCGCCCGTGTTCACGTAGCACCAACCCATCTTGTAGATGGCGTAGCCGTAGGTCGAGTTCTTCGGATGCTCGGCAGCTTTCGTATATGCCTTCAAAGCTGCGAGCGCGTCGTTCGCGAAGTTGAAATAGTATTCGCCGATCATGAACCAGGCGTGAGGGACCCAAGGCGAGGTCGGGAACTCCTGGATCACGCGTTTGAAGTAAGCCGCGCCCTCCTTGCTGCGCTCCACCTCCATGAGGGCCTTACCGAGATAATATAAAACCTTCGAGAGCTCGCCATAGTCACCGCAGTCGGATACTATCCGCTCGTAAGACGCGATGCTGGCGTTCTGGAGCTCCTTCATCTGGCGTGTATACTTGCTGCGATCGCGCTCGGGCGTGTTGAAGTCGTTCGCCTTGAAAAACGCCCGCTTCGACTTCTCCCAATAGAGGTCGCCCAACCGAAAACGCGCGGGAGAAGTCTCGCTACAAGCCGACTCGATGGTCAAGAGCTGGCGCGTGAGCCCGATCTCCTCATCGAGCTTAGACTCCACCACGGCCTCGGCCGTGCGCTTTTCGATATCGGCCGCAGACAAAGCCGGCCCCTTGCCCATCTCCTCGACCGGCTTTAGGTCCTTGGTCTTCCCGATCTGCTCGTCGAGCTTTATGTCCTGCTTAGGAGCGAGATCTTGTTCCTTCTTGATCTGCTTCGGCAACGCCTTGTCACGCGCACGACTCCCGGCCGCGCCTTCGTCACGTTGCTGCTTGCGCTTTTTCTTCGCGGGCTTCTTCTTGGGTTTGACCGCGGCGATGGTCGCGCTTGAAGAAACATCCTCGTCAACAGCACTCGCGG
>CAYXQW010000122.1:0-7951 GCA_964466695.1 uncultured Bdellovibrionales bacterium | reverse complement strand
ACCTGACCGAAAGGACGGAAGAGCCGCACGAGGTGCTCTTTGGCGATGCCGATCCCCGTGTCGCGCACCGTGACCTCGAGCGATGCGCCGAAGCGGTACACGCGCACCTCGATCTCGCCTCGATCCGTGAACTTCACGGCGTTGCCGAGCAGGTTGAGCAGCACCTGCTCGAAGCGCCGCTTGTCACCCACGATCACCCCCACCTCCGCAGCGATATTCATCTCGAGCCGTAGGCCCTTGCGCGCAAGCTCGGTCGAGACACTCTCGACGACAGCCAGGACAGACGCCCGCGCATCGAACGACTCCTTACGCACCTCGAGCTGCCCCGCCTCGATCTTCGAGAGGTCGAGCACGTCGTTGATGAGAGAGAGGAGGTGACGCGCGCTGTGCCGCACCATGCCGAGCTGCTTGTGCTGCTCCGCGTTCAGCGGACCCGGCAGCTCCTGCAACAAGATGCCGCTAAAGCCGATGATGGAGTTGAGCGGCGTGCGCAGCTCATGCGACATGGTGGCGAGAAAAGCGGACTTGAGCCGGTCTGACTCCTCGGCCCGCAGGCGCGCCTCCTCGAGCTCCGCCGTGCGCGTGGCGACCAGCTCCTCGAGGTGATCACGGTAACGCGCGAGCTCCTCCTCGGCCTCGCGGCGCGCGGTGACGTCTCGCACGGTGGCGGTGACGAGCGGCTTGCCGTGCCAAAAGAAGCGGCTCAAGGTGACCTCGGTGAAGATATCTTTGCCGTCTTCGCGCCGGTGCACCCACGCGAAGCTGTGATCGTCACCCTCGAGCGCGCGCTCGATCAACAGCGGCGCGAGCTCGGCCGAGCTTTTCCCCTCGGGCTGATACTCTGGCGACACCTCCTCGGGGCGCTTGCCCACGAGGTAGTCGCGCGCGCCGCCGAACATCCTCACCGCCGCGGCGTTGCAATCGGTGAAGACCCCATCGACGATGACGAAGATGGCGTCGTTCGCGAACTCGTAGACACTACGATAACGCGACTCGCTGTCGCAGAGCGCCTGATCGGCGCTCACGCAATCGAGCGCGCATGCAAAGCTCCCCTTACGTGCGTCGGCCATAGGAGAGGCCTTCCCATGAGCTATGGGCGCGCCGATCCCGAGCGAGACCCGCGGCCTTTACGCATCTCGAAGCCCCCATCTCGCATCTGGTGTAACGCGCCAGTATCGCACATCGAAAGATGCGAGGAAAATTCTATTTCCCGGCGCACGAGGCGTTCTGGACCCTCGCCGCGCTCTTGCGTAAGCTAAGCTCGCATGCAGCCTCCGTCCGACATGAGTGCCAAGAGCTCGCGCCGCGACTTTCTCGTGCTCGCGACCCGCCTCGCGCTCAAGATCGCCGCCGCGGGGATCGGCGTGGGCGCCCTCGTGGCCACCTGCGCCCGCCGCACGCGCGGACGCACCGTGGTCCTCGGCCGCTTCGAGCTCGGCGTGGGCGCCCTCGTGCTCATCCCCGAGCACGAGCTCTTCCTCACCCGCACCGAGCGCGGCCTCGGCGCCTTCTCGGCGAAGTGCACGCACTTGGGCTGCCTGCTGCGCCAGAGCGGCGCGGGGTTGCAATGCCCATGTCACGGCGCCACCTACGATCACGAGGGCACCGTGAAGACCGGACCGGCGCGCCATGACCTGCCCTGGTACGAGCTCTCGGTCGGCCAGGGCAACATGATAACCGTCGCGCTCGATCGCGAGGTGCCGCGAGGCACCGTCACCGCGCTCGCGCAAAAGAGCCGCGGATGAGCGCGAGCTTCCTCGCGCACCTGCACCCCGCGCACATCGACGCCCGCCACCTCGGCGTCGCGGCCACGTTCGGCCTCGGCATAATCGCGATCGTGCTCATCGGCGTCCTCTTCGCGACCGGGGTGCTACTCGGCGTGCACTACGTCCCCACGGCGACCGCGGCCTACGACAGCGTGATCGATCTCGAGCACGCCGTCGCCTTCGGCAGCACTATCCGCGCCCTCCACCGCTTCGCCGCCGAGGCCTTGCTCGTAGTCGCGGGGTTGCACCTCTTGCGCGTGCTCGTGGCCGCGGCCTACACGCAGAGGCGCACCTGCTATCAGCTCGGCCTCGCGCTCTACGCCGCGCTCTTCACCTCGGCCTTCACTGGCTACGTGCTGCCGCTCGATCAAAGAGCCTACTGGGGAGCGCGCGTGGTCGCCTCCATGCTCGACTCGCTGCCCCTCCTCGGCCGCCTCGGCTTCGCGCCACGAGACCTCGGCATGATGCACGCTCTGCATACGACCGCGCTGCCCATGATCATCACCGCGCTCACCGCCATGCACCTCTGGCGACTGCGGCAAGAGCGGCGCCCCACACTAGGCGACGTCCTCCCCGCGCGACCCCACCTCTTGCAACGCGAGCTCATCCTTACGCTCCTCGTAATGAGCGCGCTCATCATCGCGGCCTCCTCGTGGCGCGCACCGCTCGGCGCCGCGGCCGATCTCGGCCGCCCCGACAACCCCGAGAAGGCGCCGTGGTACTTCATCGGCATGCAAGAGCTCGCGAGCCTCGTCCCGGTGGAGCTCTGCCTCCTCTACGGCCTCTCGGGCGTCGCGCTCCTCGTGCTCTTACCGCACCTCGACCGCGGCGGCGGCGGTAAGCTCTCACCCAACAAGCAGGAGCTCTTGGCTCACGGTCTTGGCCTCGGCGCGGTAACGCTCGCGCTCGTCGCTAGCTACGCGCTCGCGCTGCCGGCCTTTTTGCCCTGGATAATCGCGCTACTCGCCGCGGCCGCGACGGGGAGAGCCCTCGGCCGGCGCGCGGGCCTACGCGCGAGCCTCGCCGGCTGGCTCTGGCTCTATGTGCTCTACAGTATCGCGGGGACTTGGCGCGGGCCCAACTGGGTGCTCGGGTTTTCGGGATAGAGGAGGCGCCGCTTGCCCTTCGACCCATCCATGGACAAAAAGCGCTTGAGCCTATGGCTCTTTTTAGCCGCGCTCGCGCTGCTCGCCGCGTTGATGCTCACCGCCTTTTGCGAGCACGAACGCGCGCTGCCCGACCGCGTGGTGGAGCTTACGTCGGCCGAAGGTGGCGTCGATCGCTGCGCGAGCTGCCACGCCAAGACCCTAAGAGCGCCTCGTGGGCCCCACGCGACCCATGATCTCGACGAGATGGGCTGCGCCGTCTGCCACGGCGGCACCCCCCTCGCGCTCGAGGCCGAGGCCGCCCACTCCTGGAAAGGTCGCATGACCATAGATCCACGGCTCACCGCCCCCGGTATCGAGGCGAGCTGCAGCCGCTGCCACCCGACGGGGATCGAAGGCAGCGAGAACGCCGAGCGCGGGGCCGAGCACTACGTCGCGCTCGGCTGCGCCCTCTGTCACGGCGGCGCCGCGGCGAACGGTCCCCTCGTCGGCCCGGAGCTTCGGCGCGAAGGCCGGAGGCGAAACGAAGATATCCTCGAGACCCTGCGCTCACCCAACCCGGGCTCGGTGATGCCGTCTTACCGGGAGCTGCTCGCGCAAGACGAGGCGACCACCCGCGAGCTTTTGCTCTACACGGCCTCGCTCGGGCTTACGAAGCTCGAGGCCTGGCAGGCGCGCGCCGCGCGTGGCGCCGCCGTTACGATCGACACCTCTTGCCAGGTATGCCACGGCGAGGGCACACCAAGCGTCGCGTACGAGCACACCTGCCCGGACCTGCGCCAAGGCACCCTCACGTGCGCGGGCTGCCACGACGGCGCGATACCGAAGAGCACGAAACCCTGCCCCCGCGTCGAGGCCGAGCGGCCGCGCTGCGGCGTCTGTCACGCGAGCACGCCATGAGCGACGAGAGCCTCGAGATGACCAGGCGCCAGGCCCTCGCCACGCTCTTTGGTCTCGGAGCCGCGGCCTTGCTCGCGACGTGCCGCAAGGCATCGGCGCCCATGAGCTCCACCTTCCCACAAGCGAGCCGCGCGGTGCTCGCCGCCGTCTGCGAGCGCATCTTCCCGGGCTCGACCGACGCCGCGGTGCTCGAGTTCTTCGACCGCACCTTCACTCATCCAGCATTCACCGGGGTCGGCAAGCAGTTCCAACAAGCGACGACGCTGCTCGACCGCCTCGCCCGCGCGCGTTACAAGCGAAGCTTCGCCGCGTGCAATGCTGCCGCGCAGGACGCCCTGCTCGTCGCGCTGCGCCAGGGCGAGGTGCAAGGCCGCGGCTTCGACGGCGTCTTGTTCTACAAACGCCTCGTGGTCTTGACCATGGAAGGGCTGCTCGGCGACCCGAAGCACGGCGGCAACAAGGGCGAAGTGGGTTGGAAGCTCGTAGGCTATAGTCCCTGCCACTTCACGCCGAGGAGGCTTAAGCTCCTCGGAGACGACCACGGCGGCCTGCCCTATTGAGCGCGCGATGAAAAGAGACGAACGCTTCGATGTCGTGGTGGTCGGCAGCGGCGCCGGCGGCGCCCCCGCGGCGCTCAGCCTCGCGCGCGCCGGCCTCAAGGTGCTCGTGCTCGAGAAAGGCCCCTACTACGGCCTCGGCGACTTCACCCACGACGAGATCGACATCTGCCGGCGCGACTTCTTCGTGCCGTTCCCCAAGGACGAGCCCCACACCATCCGCAAGGACGGCGCCGCGCGCGCCGAGATCACCACCGAGGGCTGGACCTCGCGCTGCGTCGGCGGCGCCACGGTGCACATGAGCGGCTTTTGGTACTGGCCGCACGCCGAGGACTTCCGGCTGCGCACGCTCACGGGCGGTGTCCCAGGCGCCGAGCTCGCTGACTGGCCCATCGCCTACGAGAGCTTCGTCCCCTACCTCGAGCGCGCCGAGGCGCTGCTCGGCGTGAGCGGAAGATCTGGCCTCAACCCCTACGAGCCGCGGCGGCGCCCTTATCCATTGCCCGCGATGGTGCCACACCCGGCGGCGGCGCTCATCGACCGCGCCGCAAAGAAGCTCGGGCTCCACTCCTTCCCCACGGCGCGGGCGGTGCTCTCGCGTCCTTACGGTGTCCGCCCGGCGTGCAACTACTGCGGCTTCTGCGGCGACTACGGCTGCGAGAACGCCTCGAAGTCGAGCACGCTCGCCGCCGTGATCCCGCTCGCCGAGGCCACCGGCAACGCCCTCGTCCGCGCGCGCGCGTTCGCGACGCGCGTGCTCGTAGATCAAAGACGACGCGCCGCGGGGGTCGAGTACCTAGACGCCAACGGCGCCACGCGCCGCGTCGAGGCGAGCGTGGTGGTGCTCGCCGCGAGCGCCATCGAAACGGCGCGCCTCTTGCTCTTGTCCACCTCGAAGGAGTTCCCCGAGGGGCTCGCCAACACGAGCGGGCTCGTCGGGCGAAACCTCACCTTCTCTACCTTCGGTAAGGCCACCGGGGTCTTCGATCGCGCAAAGCTCCAAGCGGCGCTCGGCGAGACCAACTACGACTTGCCGTTCTTGCAGCGCAGCGTCCAAGACGACTACTGGGCCCCCGATGGCCGCCTCGGCTTCGTCAAAGGCGGCACCTACAACTTCATCTTGCCGCACCCAAACCCCATCAACGCCGCGCTCCGCCTGACCTTCGAGAGCGAGTTTCGACTCATGGGTCATGACTTCGCCGAGCGGGTGCGGCAATACTTCCACGAGCAGACCTGGCTCGAGCTCGAGGTGTTCGGCGAGTTCTTGCCGACGCGCAAGACCTACGTCGACCTCGACCCCAAGGTGCGAGACCGCCACGGGTTGCCCACAGCCCGCATCAACATCGAGCACCACCCGCTCGACGTCGAGGTCAATAAAAGCATGCTGCTCCGCGGGATGGCGCTGCTCGAGGCGATCGAGCCTTCACCCTCGCGCGTCAAGGCCCCGACGGTCGGCGGCACCACGTACCACCTGCAACACGGCACCTGCCGCTGCGGTCGCGACCCGCGCACCTCGGTGCTCAACCCCAACTGCCGCGCGCACGACGTCGAGAACCTCTACGTCACCGACGGCAGCTTCATGCCCACCTCACTCGGCGTGCCGGCGACCCCCACCATCCTAGCCAACAGCTTACGTGTCGCCGACCTCATCCTCTCAGAGCGGGGGCGATGAACGCGCCCTGGCGACCACACGCTCCATGGTCGCGGCGGTGCGAGAAGAAGTGCTCACTCTCGCAAGCGGTGCACGAGCGCAAGACCTCGATGTTCTCGGGCAAGAGCCCGGCCGCGAGCAGCGCCTGGTAGTTGAGCTGCGGCAGATCGAACACTTGCTTGCCGCCCTCACGCTCGCCGCTCGCGCCCTCGACCTCGGGATACGCCGCGAGCAGCTCCGCGCCCACGTCGGCCTCGACCTCGAAGCAACAAGGACCGATGCCGGGGCCGATGGCCGCGCGTAGCTCCGACGCCGCGAAGCCTTCGCTCGCGAGCCTTCGCGCGGCGGTCTCGGCGATGCGCAAGGCCGTGCCGCGCCAACCCGCGTGCACCGTAGCCACCGCGCGGCCACAAGCCGAGGCCAAGAGGATCGGCACGCAGTCGGCCGTGAGCACGCCCACGGTCGCGCCGGGGTCGCGCGTCCAGAGCGCGTCGGCCTCGATGAGGTGGCTCGCGCGGCGCGTGACCTCGATCACGAGGTCACCGTGGACCTGCTTCGGCAAGACCAGGACGCTGTCTCCCTTGCCGAGCGCCGTAAGTAGCCTGGCGCGGTTCTCCTCGACCTTGCCGCGTTCGTCGCCCACGCGCGTGCTCAGGTTGGCCGAGGCGAAGACCTCCGAGGAGACGCCACCTCGACGCGTGGTGAAGGCGTGCGCGATCCCCGGCACGCTCTCGAGCAGCCGCGATCGGATCAACATCGATGAGGCGATCACGCCTTCGCGGGCCCGCGCCTATGCGCTCGCTTTGGCCTTGGCTCGCCGGCGCCGAGCACGGTGCCGATGCGCATCCCCACGCGCGTCTTGAGGCCCGGCAAGAGCTCGTCCTCGAGACGCCAGCGCCCAGGCTCGCCGATGAGCACCACGGTGGAGCCGAGATCGAAGACCCCGAGCTCGTCGCCCTTACCGAGCGCGCGAGGATCATCGTAGCGAAGCACGCGATCGCGACGGCAGGAGCTGTTCGTGTAAGCGCTCTCATCGTAGACGACCCGGATGCGCCCGACCATGGCCGCCCCCACCTTGACCACCGCGATGCGACCTGCATGCTCGGTGTCGAGGTAGGTCACGAAGCGCTCGTTACGCGCGAAGAGCTCGTCGATCCGCTCACAGGCCTCGGGGAAGACCGGCAGCAGGCGGCCGGGGACGATGCGCGCCTCGCGCACCACGCCCGTAAAAGGCGCGTGCACCCGGTGATAATCGCGCGGCGAGAGATAGAAGGTGGCGTAGACACCGCCCTCGAAGCGCCGCGCCGCCTCCTCGTCATGCAAGAGCTTCGCGAGAGAGTAGCTCTTGCCCTTGACCTGCAAGAGCGTGCCGTTCGTCACCACCCCGCAGGCCCCCACCGTGCCGTCCGCCGGCGAGATCACGGCATCCTCGTCCGCGTCGATCACTCGCGCCCCAGGACGCAGCTCGCGCACGAACAGCTCCTCGAGGCTCTTGTAGGAGTCGATCCCGCGCGCGGCCTCGCGAAGATCGAGGCCGCTCGCGGCGACGAAGACCCGCTTGGCGATCGCCACGGCGGTGGCGGGCCTGCGCACCCGGGACACGAAGCCGAAGACGCGCGACGCCATCACCGAAGGGGCGAACGTCATGAGATCTGCGAGCAATGATTTCGTCACGGCCGTCTCATAGCCCAAGTCGAGCGCGGCGGTCTACTCGTTCAAGGCGTCGCCCCGTATTGCAGAATATAAAAGGGCGAAGGGCGCTCTTGGGTAGGCTTCGTCTCTACCAGCACGACGAGCGCGCGACCGCCATCGCGCCAGATACGACCCGCAGGGCTCATGACGCTCGTCGAAGGCTCACTGCCGAGATCGCGCTCGAGTCGCCAGCCCCCAGCGGCGGCGGCCTCGTCGAAGTAGCGCAAGATCTCGCCGAGCGGGAGCGGCTGCAGGCGGCCGCCGTGGACGTCGTAGGCG
>CAYXQW010000121.1:0-7976 GCA_964466695.1 uncultured Bdellovibrionales bacterium | reverse complement strand
CCATCATCGGGCACTTCTTCTCGCGCTGGATCGAGAGCTGGCGCGATCTCCCGCTGCTCATCAACCAGTGGGCGAACGTGGTGCGTTGGGAGCTGCGCACGCGGATGTTTCTGCGCACGGGCGAGTTCCTCTGGCAGGAGGGGCACACCGCCCACGCCTGTCATGAGGAGGCGCGCGAGGAGGTCATGCGCATGCTCGATGTGTACGCGAGCTTCGCCGAGGACTACATGGCCATGCCGGTCATCCGCGGTCAGAAGACCGAGAGCGAGAAGTTCGCCGGGGCGCTCGCGAGCTACTCCATCGAGGCCATGATGCAGGACGGCAAGGCCCTGCAAGCGGGCACGAGCCACGATCTCGGGCAGAACTTCGGCAAGGCCTTCGACGTCAAGTTCCAGAACCAGGAGGGGCAGCTCGAGTATGTCTGGCAGACGTCGTGGGGCGTCTCGACGCGCCTTATCGGCGGGCTCATCATGACGCACTCCGATGACAGCGGCCTCGTCTTGCCGCCCAAGCTCGCGCCCATCCACGTGGCGGTGGTGCCGATCTATGGCAAGGGCGCGGACGAGGCGCGGGTGCGGCTCGAGGGCGAGGCGCTCACGCAGAAGCTGCGCGGCGAGGGGCTTTCGGTGGTCTTCGACACGCGCGATTACAAGCCGGGCTTCAAGTTCTTCGAATGGGAGCAAAAGGGGGTGCCGCTGCGCATCGAGCTTGGGCCGAGGGATCTCGACAAGGGCGAGGTGACGGTGAAGGATCGCCTTGGATCAGCGAAGCGTTCGTGGCCGCTCGGCGAGGCGCCGGCGCGAGCGCGCGACGAGATGGACGAGCTGCAGCGGGCCTTGTTCCTCCGCGCCAAGGCGAGGCTTTTGGAGAACACGGTGCGCGTGGACTCGTACGACGACTTCAAGGCCGTGTTCGAGGGGCAGGGGTCGAAGTTCGTCTATGCTCACTTCGACGGCAGCGCCGAGACCGAGGTCAAGATCAAGGAAGAGACGCGCGTCACCGTGCGTAACGTTCCCTTGGACGCCGCCGCCGAGCCTGGTCGCTGCGTCTACAGCGGCAAGCCCTCGGCGCGCCGCGTCCTGTTCGCCAAGTCCTATTGATCGACCAGCTTCGTTGTAACGACCATCCATACCCGCGCGTGTGTTAAACTACACGAGGGAGTTATGGTGATGGAGGCCGCACAATGAAGATAAGCTATGCTCTCTTGTGCTCGTTTTTGCTCCTTGCCGGGTGCGACGCGGGCACCATCGGTGGGCCGCGGCAAACCCCGGACCCGCGCGTATGCCTGCCGGAGACCGACGCGGTCTTCTGTGCGCGCTTGGACAGTGACTGCGGCGAGCTCGTGGCGCACGACAACTGCGGGGTCTCGCGCACCGTCGCCTCGTGCGGCACCTGTACGCCGCCCACCACCTGCGGCGGCGCCGGGGAGCCCAATGTCTGCGGGACGCCGAGCGCTCAAGGCGGGCTTGTGATCTCGACGGCGCTTGAGTTGAGCAGCACGACGGTGCAGGCCGGCGATACCTTGACGGGGACGGTCACCTATCGCAACACCTCCGCCGAGCCGATCGAGGTTGTGGCCATCGTCATCACGTTGCGGTCCCCGGGCGGCGCCCTGATCGAGATGTCGCCGCGCGGCACGCGGGTTGTGGTCGAGCCCAACGCCACCGTCTCGCTCTCGGCATCCTACACGCTCTCGCCCGAAGACCCGCGCGGCGCCTGGACGAGCTTTGCGCGCTGGCAAGACGCCGGCGGTGTCTTTATCGACGGCCCCGCGGTGAGCTTCACCGTGATCACGGGGCCGTGCGTGCCCGAGACCGACGCCGAGCTTTGCGTGAGGTATCACAAGAACTGCGACGCTTTTACGGCCGTCGACAACTGCGGGGTCTCGCGCACCGTCGCCTCGTGCGGCACCTGCGATCTGCCCGCCACCTGCGGCGGCGCCGGGCCGCCGAATCTCTGCGGTGAGCCCGGCACGCTCGTAAATCCGGCCCCCGGCATCGGGTTCTTCGTGGGGGCGAACTTCTGGAGGATCGACTGGGAGGGGTGGGATAACTACTTCGTCTCCGGCGTCGACTGGGCCACGGTGGAAAACCCCTGGAGGGAGGACTTCCTCGTGGATCTCTCGCCCTACCGCGTGCTGCGCTTTATGGACTGGAACCTGACCAACGACCTCGACAACCCGCAGGCGCATTGGAGCACCCGCAAGCAGAAGACGAGCTCCCAACTGAATGAGCCGATCGCCTTCGAGTGGCAGATCGATCTGTGCAACCGCACCTACAAGGACTACTGGATCACGGTCCCGCCCGAGGCCGAGCCGAGCGACTGGACAGAGCTCGCCGAGCTCATCTACGCCACCCTCGACCCGAGCCTGCGCGTATATGTGGAGTGGGCCAACGAGGTGTGGAACGGAGCCTTCCCAGTGAGCGAATATGCCTACGGTCGAGCCTCGGCACTCAGCTTGCCCGGCAACGATGGCTCTTTGTCTTATCAGGCCTATCAGTCAGTGCGGTTGTTCGAGGCCTTCGATGCGGTCTTCGGCGAGACCAACCCGCGCCTCGTGCGCGTCATCTCGGGACAGGCTGCGTGGACGGGGGTCTTCGAGGATCTCAAGGATGCGCTCGCCGATCTCACCATCAACCCTAACGCCACGCGGCCCGACTTCTTCGCCATCGCTCCCTATGTACATGGGACATCTATCGCGGAGCTCTCGGGGGGGCTCGCGACGGCTATCTCCTGGACCGCGTCGAGCTATGAGTGCGCAAGCGAAGGCGGGTTCCCGCTCATCTCTTATGAAGGGGGGACCGATTCGTTCTCGGGCGATTGCACCGCGATGCAGCACGATGAAGGGATCTACGACATCTATACGGGCTATCTAGATGGCCTGGTTTCCTCTCAGATGACGGGGCCGTTCATGCAATACACTCACTCGGGAGAGTGTTGGGGGCTCAAGGAGAACACCTCCGATACTTTGGGCGTGTCGCCCAAATATCGGGCCGTCACCGACTGGCTCGTCGCGCACCCTTGAGCGCGCGTCGTCCGCTTGTACTCGGGAACGGCGGCGGCGAGCGCGTCCTTGATGCTCTCGGCGTCGCCCAGCTCGGCCGTGGCCATGAGCAGGTCGATGTCGCGGCGCACCGAGGCGAGCTCGGCCGTGGGGATGCGGCCGACGAAGATCTTCGGGTGGCGGGTCTTTTCGGCTTGCTCGTCGGCGGTGGACAGGACCTCGAAGAGCTTCTCGCCTTGGCGCACGCCGGTGAACACGATCTCCACCTCGTCTTGCCTTAGCCCCGAGAGGGCGATGAGGTCGCGGGCGAGGTCTATGATCTTCACCGGACGTCCCATGTCGAGGATGAACACCTCGCCGCCGCGGCCGAGCGTCGCGGTCTGGAGCACGAGCTCGGTGGCCTCGGGGATGGTCATGAAGTAGCGGCGCATGTCGGGGTGGGTGATGGTGATGGGCCCACCCGCGGCGATCTGCTGCTTGAAGATGGGTACGACGCTGCCCGCCGAGCCGAGCACGTTGCCGAAGCGGACGGCGAGGAAGGCCGTCTTCGACTGCTGCGCGAGCGCTTGCACGTAGCGCTCGGCGAGGCGCTTGGTGGCGCCCATGACGCTCTCGGGGTTCACCGCCTTGTCTGTAGAGATGAGGACGAAGTGGCTCGCGCCGTGCTCATGGGCGACGTCGCACATCACGCGCGTGCCCGTGACGTTGTTCTTCACCGCCTCGCCCGGGTTCCACTCCATCATCGGCACGTGCTTGTGCGCGGCGGCGTGAAAGACGACGTCGCAGCCGAGCTCGTTCATGATCTGCGTCATGCGTGGGCGGCAGGTGACGTCGCCGATGCGTGGGACGAGGTCGAGATCGACGAAGCGCGCCGCGAGCTCGCGGTGGATCTCGAACAGCGCGTTCTCGAACCGCTCGATGAGCACGAGGCGGCGCGGCGCGAGCGACGCGAGCTGGCGGGCGATCTCGGAGCCGATGCTGCCGCCGGCCCCGGTGACCACCGCGACCTTGCCCTGCATGAAGGCGCGCACGGTCTTAGCCCCGAAGGCGACAGGCTCGCGACCGAGGAGGTCCTCGATAGTGACATCGCGCAGGCGCGAGACGCTCACCTGGCCGCCGATGATCTCGTAGAGCCCGGGCAAGATCTTGGTAGGGATGGGGATCGCCTTGCACTGCTCGACGACGCGGCGGACTACGGCGCCGTCTACCTGCACCATCGAGATGACCACCTCGTCGACCGCGCGCGTCTCGACCACCTCGGGGATGGCGGCCGTCGTGCCGAGGACGTCGATGCCCTGGATGCGAGTGTGGAGCTTGGTCTCGTCGTCGTCGAGGAAGCCCACGACCTTGAGGCCGAGGTCGGGGCGCTCCGCGATCTCACGCGCGGTGAGCTGGCCGGCGCGGCCGGCGCCTATGAGCACGACGCGCTTGGGCCTTGTGACGATGGCGCGCCCTAGGCGCTCGGTCCGCTCGTAGGCGAGGCGGCGCAAGACGCGCGCGCCGGCGAGCGCGGCGAAGGCGAGTACGGCGTTGATGGCGATGATGCCGAAGGGGATCCTCGCGTAGAGGAAGACGTGATGGGGGACGAGCAGCCGCAAGGCGAGCAGCACCGATGTCGAGAGGCCGACGCCGTAGGCGAGGCGGAACATGTCGCGCAGGGCGATGAAGCGCCAGATCAAGCGGTGCGTGCGCGCGAAGTATTGAGTCAGGAGCTCGAGGCCGACCACGTAGGGGGCTTGCACGACGAGGAGCGTTACGGCCTCGGAGCTTGGCACCCAATCGAAGCGGATGAGATACGCGAGGGTGAAGGCGACGGCGAGCGAGGCGGCGTCGATACCGTATTGCAACGCGCGCAGACCATACCGGTCGACGGCCTTACGCGGTAGTGAGCTTATGTTCCACATCGTGATCCCCATCCGGTCTTCGAGAGTCGCCTTCGAGCTTTGCCTCTATGACGGGGAAAACTCAAGGCCGTCCGTGACGACGCGCAGGCACGCCGCCGCCCGCGCCGCGCGCTGCTCGGCGCCCGCGGGCTCGTCGTCCTCGGCGATGATGTAGCCAGAGAGCCCATGCGCCTCGTGCGCGGCGGCGATGGTGTCGCCGGCCTTGATGAACAGCTCGACCGCGGCGATCCCCTCCGCGCGGCGCGCCTCCTCGAGACCCGACAACGCGGTGATGGTGCCTGCCTTCATGTGCAGATAGCGCGCCGCCGCCGCGCCGTAGCGATCTCGCTTGTGCCTCGGGATATCGTCGAGCGCGATGTCGATGGCGGCGCCGATGAGGTCGATGCCCAGCGCGCGCGGTATAAGCTCGGTCGCGACATAGCCGTCGGAGGGACAGGCCTCGATGTCGACCACGCGCGGGCCCTTGTGGGTGAGCTTGAGGCGCACGTGCGCCGCGCAGTCCATGATACCGGTGGCGTCGAGCCCCGCGAGGGTCGTGACCCGGAGCTGGGTCTGCGCCACGCCCGGCAAGCGCGAGGGGGTGATGTGGGCGACAGGGAGCCACGGCCTGTCTGCGCGCACGACCTCGTCGGTGATGGCGATGATGTGGTGCTGGCCGCCGTAGGACAAGGTCTCGACGTTCGCCTCGGGGCCCTCATGCCACTTGCTGACCACGATCTCGTTCGCCTCCGCGGCGAGCGCGTTGATGCGGTCGTAGGCGCGCGCGAGCTCGTCCTCGTCACGGACGAGGCGCGGGCCGCGCGCGGTGGCGGCCTGCAAGGTCACCGGCAAACCGAGGTCTGCGGCGGCGTCATAGACCTCCTCGCGGTCGAAGGCGCGGCGATAACGCGGCAGCGGCACCCCGGCGGCGGCGAGCAGGTCGCGCAGGTTGCCCTTGTGGGTGATCTTGGCGGCGGCGGCGCGGCGAAGCCCAGGCAGCTCGAGGGACTCGCACACCGTCGCGACCGCCCGCGCGTAATCGCCCGCGCAGACGCTCAAGACACCGTCGATGCGCTCGCGCGCGGCCAAGGCCGAGATGCCCTGGGTGTCGTGTGGAGAGATGGCGAAGGTGTCGTCGGCGAGGGCGTGCGCGGCGACGCTCGGCTCGCTCGTAGCGACGATGACGCGCAGCCCCTTGGCCTTCGCGGTGCGCAGCGCCGCGATCTGGAGGGGGCCGAAGCCTAGAATGAGCAAGGTTCGCATGACGTATATTCTCGACAGACAACCTGTTAAATAATCGATGAGCGTGGTGACTTCATACCCCACTTCACGGGACACAACCGAAGAAGGTGTCAGACCCTAAGCTCGGTTGATAGTCGTCTCCTCGCGGTGCATGATGCCGCCAACATGGAGAAGAACATGCGAAAACCTCTGGCATTGGCATTGATCATAGGCGTGGCAGGCTGCGCCACCTCCACGACGGGCACGCGAGAGGCGGCGCGCGAGCTCGGCGCCGCGCGGTGGCGAGTCGTAAAGAAGCTCGTGGCCCCGCACACCGTCACGATGGCCGCGTTTCATGACCTGGCCTACGGGGTGACGGTCGGCACGCATGGGGAGATCCACTACACCGCCGACGGGGGCGCGACCTGGGCGCAGGCGGTCAATCACACCCACTGTCGCCTCGGCGTCGATGTCCTCGGCCCCAGGCTCTCCTGGCACATCGGCATCGGGGGCAACCCGGGGGTGTCGGAGGACGGCGGCGCCACCTGGGAGCTCGTCTCGAAGTTGCCCTACACCGGACGGAGCGCGTTTATCAGCTTCATCGATCGGAAGACGGGTTGGATCGCGACCAACTCGACCTTTCAGATGTGGTCGACCCGCGACGGCGGCGCGAGCTGGCAGGAGCTCACCGTGCCCGAGGGCATGGCGGAGATCATCAACATCTCGCTCCTCGACGCCGAGCACGGCTACGTGGTCGATAGCGCCGAGACTCTCTATGTGACCGCGGACGGCGGCGCGAGCTGGGTCGCGCGCGCCCTGCCTGCCATCGAGGCCCCCGCGCAGCGGATCGCCGCCGATCACGCGGCGGCCATGCGCTTTTTCGACGCGCGCCGGGGCGTCGTCGCCTCGGGGGTCTTCGATGACAGCGGGACCAGGATCGTCATGAGCTACACGAACGACGGTGGTGAAAACTGGACACGAGAGGTCGTGGAAGCCAACGCCGGGAAGTTGTTCTTCGATCCCGCTGCGACCTTTTTGACGGTGAGCGCCTTCAACAACCCCGCCGAGATCGAGCTCTTGCAGGCAAAGTAGCGCGCGCCTCTTAAGCTTTATGCCTGTCTTGAAGGACGCGCCTTTTTCCTTTTGCAGGAGGATTTGCATCGCGCCGCTGACATCGAGCACCGCACAAAGGACACGACGATTGATCCCTGACACTCGCTAATGAGCCCACCTGGATCCCCATTTTCATGGGGATGACGTGAGAACGGGGATACCGTTGAGGCCGGTGCGGCGACCTGGAGGGGGGCCGAAGCCTAGAATGAGCAAGGTCCGCATGACGTATGCTCTCGACGGCGCGCCGCCGTGCTCGACATCGGGTTGCTAGAAAACGAGGACCCGGTCGGCCCAGGTGACCACGTTTATGCAGTCTACCATCGTCGAGATGGGGCAAACCTCGTTTCCATCTATCATCCGTGACTTGAGGCACGTGCCGCAGGCCAGGATCTCACCGCCGACTTTATTGAGCTCTGCAAGTTGTGCGGCCGCGTCGTACGTAGGGTGGGTGAGGTTCTGGATTTCAACGGCCTCTCCCATCAGGAACACCTTGACCTCGTGGCCCTGTTTCTTCGAAGTCACGGCAAACCGCAGCGCATTCCAGGCCTTCTCGTGCTCTTTTGTCTCGATGATGATTCCAAATTTCATGCTTGCTCTCCTCTGCTTTGACCTTGGGTCTATACACACCACTTGACGGGACACAACCGGGAGGAGATTTACTTCGTCGTCATCGGCTTCGCCGAGGTAGAGAACGCATGACCAGGTTCGGTGTTGGGCCCATCTTCGTTTTGGTCTCCGCTGTGCTCACTCTGGCG
>CAYXQW010000120.1:0-8124 GCA_964466695.1 uncultured Bdellovibrionales bacterium | reverse complement strand
TTGTCGGTCTTCATGAGGGTCGAGCCGCCGGGCTGGATGACGAAGACCCCCGAGCCGGTGCCCGCGACCGCGTCTTTCAAGGTGGCGTCGAACAGGGCGCGATCCGAGGCGATCTCTCCTTCGCGATCCTCACCATCCTGGCCGCGACCGACCGAGCCGCGGTGTGTGCCTGAGAGCACGTCGAGGCCCACGACGTAGTACTTGCCGGAGCCGGGCTCCTTCTCCTCGCAGTTGCAGCAGATCTTGGTGCCGTCGGGAAGGATGAAGGTGGAGTCGTCGCTGAAGTGCCAGTCGCTCTCCCCGTCGCCGTCCTCGTCGACGTGCGGATCGCCGGTGATGCCGTAGATCTTCTTGCCCGAGGCGTCGTAGATCAAGACCTTGTTGCCCTGCGGGACGAAGGCTACCAAGAACCCGCCCGGCGCGGTCACGAAGGCCTTCTGGACACCGTTCGGGAGGGGAGGCGCCAAGGGCGTCGGATACTCGCCGTCGTACTCCATGATCCCGCCGCCGCTCAGCACGCTCGTGTCTTCGCCTCCAGCGAGTACCTCGGCCTGCGGATCGGTTAGCCCCATGAACTCACCTGGGAACTTCGAGAGCTCGAATGGCTCGATGGGCCCGCCTTCCTGGTCTGTGTATTGGAGGAGATGCTCGTTTACCCTCTTTATCTCCTCGCGGATGAGCTTCTTGGTGTCGTTGTAGAACTTCACCTTCTCGGCGTAGAACTTCATGTCGAGCATGCTCTGCGCGTAGGACTCGCGCAGCACCATCTGGATGAAGGCCATCGGGTCGACGCAGCCGCCGTTCGCGCGGACGTCGGTGATGAACCCGGCCCAACGGCTCTGGAGCCCCGGGCTCGGCGGGTTACGCTGGCAGAGGAGCCCGATCAAGCTGAGCTCGGATTGCTGACCAGGGGTGAGAGGTATGTCACCTTGACTGCCGTCATTGATCAGGAGCGTATTTACTTGATTGCTACCGTCAGGACAGCCCGCGGGCGGCGGCTGGTTTCCGAAGCCATCCGCGACATTCGGACCTGTGACCGTGGTCACTGTTACCGAGACTTCGACGTTGGTCTCGTTGTTGTAGTTGATGGGGTAGCTGTTGCCACCTTCGGGAATTTTGACAGGGTCACTCATTTTCTTCTCCTCGATTCTTTTGCGCCGCATAGACGCTGGCGAGTTTTGCCGTGAGCTCTTTTTTATGGGACGTCGACGTCGGGCACGCCGTGCGCCGGCGGTGCGTCCGCGCGTAAGATCTTGTTTTTGAGCTTCGCGTCCTTGTTGTCTTCTTGGTCCACGTTGTCGAGATCGCTGCTTTGGAGCTGTTGATCCGCCGCGCTCACGGCTGCCTGCGCAGCCTCGAGAGCCCGCTGCGAGGCCTCGCGCGCTTGCTCGGCGCGGCGTGTATCCTCGTTTTGCGCATCCGGGAGCTGGCCTTGCAAGCTCGAGAGCTCTTTTTGCTTGCTCTCGATCTGCTCGATCTTGACGTTTATCTGGCCCTGCACGAGCTGGATCTGACTCTTGAGCGCGTCTACCTCGGCCTGCCATGCGTCCTTGCGGGCTTTAAAAGCGCCGTCGTCTTCGCCGTCCGCCTTTTTGGGTGCGCTGGATTCGAGGTCTTTGAGCTGATCACAGAGGCTCGTTAGCTGACTGACGAGGTTTTGCAGCTCCATCGACAAGGCATTCAAAGCCGCGGAAGTGCTCTGAATCTTGGCCTGAACAGTCTGGACGGCGCTCGAATTGCCGCCTGGGGCCGTGACCCGGCCCATATCGTTTTGTATAGCTGTCATGAAAATCTCCTAATAAAAAGTAAAGAAACAAAACTTTTAAAAACAGCTAACGCTTGAAAACAAACGTTCGCTGGAGGTTCAACTCGCGATTTATTCCCATGTTCATCTTTTGCGCATCGCCCACAGCCTGGTTGCTTCTTTGCACGATTGTTTTCATGCCGCTCGCGAGCTTCTGCTCGTCTACCGCGCCGCCTTTTACCGCCGCGTGCCCGCCCTCGCCCGCCACGACCAGGCCCGCGACCAAAAGCGCATGCCCGAGCGGGACCTCGCTCGAGAGCTCGACACCGAAGAGCTTGCGCACGTTTTCGGCGGCTTCGTCCATAGAGGGCAAAGCTTCGGGCTCGGGGCTCCCAGAGAGGCTCTCGAGGCGGCAAAGATCTTCTTCTGTGGGCAAAAAGCCCAATGAAATCAGCCGCTCGGCGAAGGGTTCGGAGGATTCTTCCGTGGCTATCTCGGCGAGCCGTGCGCTCATGAGCGCCATGTGTTGCTGTGCGTCGTTGAGCTTCTCGCCGTCCCAGGCCTCGGGGCCACCCTCTTCCTCGGGGACGGGTATCGGGGTGCGACCAAGATCATCGACGTCGAGGTGACTTGCGCCGCGGCGCTTCTGTGTCCGCTGAAAGCCGGCCTGCTGCGCGAGGCGCGCGGCGTCTTGGGGCGAGAGCTTGTTGGCAGGTTGTTGCTGCGGTTGAACGACCTTCTCCGCCTCGCGCAAGACCGCGGGGCGCTGCGTTGGTACTTGCGGCGCGGGGTTTTGCGGGACGCCCGGGGTCCTTATCTCGTTAGCCATATTGGACTCCTCGAGGGCGGAAAAAGCCTGCCATATCGAGCATACACACAAGCACGAGCGTGTGGCTATACCTCGACGCCGCGGACCTTGAGGATGGTGCGCGCGCGGTTGACCCACTGGCCGTAGTAGCCGAGCGGGGCGCCGATCTGAACCGCGCGCTTGAGGTCGTCGATCCCTTCCTTCACCATGCCGGAGGAGATCTTCGATTCGCCGCGGTAGGTGTAGCTCACCACATCGTTGAAGTTGGTGGTGAGGGCCATGTCGTAGGCGACGATCGCCTCCTTGTACTTCTTGAGCGCCTGATTCGCCGCCCCAGCCGCGCGCCAATAGCGACTGACGAAAGGTTTGTAGAGCGTGAGCACCGAGAATACATGCAGCGCGGGTAGATATTTACCGTAGTTGTAGAGGTAGTGCCCCATGAGGAACACCACCTCGACTTCCTTGTCGTTGAGCTGCATCAAGTCGGAGAGCGTGACCGAGCCGCGTAAGAAGCGCTTCGCGAGGTGCTCGACCAACCGCGCGAAGGTAATAGTTACGCTGTCGTTCGCCATGGGTCCTCGGGCCGTACCACGCGCGATTTACGCATGTCAACGCGGGGGAGGGTTCAGTGTTTCGTTGAGCTTTTGCGCGCGCTCGTGATCTGGCACCAGGCGCAAGACGGACTTGAGCCACCGCATGGCCTCGGCGCGATCGCTCTTTTCGTAGAGCTCGGCGATGTCGCACGAGAGGTCGGCGAGGTAGCGCTTGTAGCTGCCGTCGATGTGCCTCGGGGTCTTGCGGATGGCCTCTTTGAGGGAGGCGATGGCGCCCGCGGTGTCGCCTCTTTGGCGCTTGTCTTCTGCCGCGAAGACGTGCCTTTTGGCCTCGACCCACGGCGCGCAGGCGGGGCAGGGGCCGGGCGAGGCCAACAGGCGCCAGTAGCCGCTGACGTAGCCGGTGTCGTGCTTGGTGGTCATCAAGCACTCCTTAGGGTGATCGTAGAAGTCCGGGAGCTTGAACAAGGCATGACCGAGCTCGTGGGCCAAGATGAAGGCGCCGATGACCTCGAGCTTGTCGCGTGGCGAGAGGCCCTCGACGCCATCCTCCCTGAAGAAAGGCAAGGAGGTGATCATGGAGAAGGTGGAGCTTACCAGCGCTCGGCCAGGGATCGCTTGCCGCCGCGGCGAGGCCAGCGAGGCGCCGCCGACCTTGTTCTTCTGAAAGACGCTGTGGGGGTAGGGCTCGGAGCCGAGGTCGTAGAGGATGAAGGCGTTGGTGAGCACGAGGTCGGCTTCGTTTTGCGCGCGCATGGCGCAGACGAAGCGCACGTAAGAGCGCTCGTCGAGCTTGTCTGGGGCGAGGATCGAGGCGCCGTTTTCGAGCGTGAGGCTCGCGATGAGCTCGAGCTTGCGATCGAGCTCCGCGGCGAGCTTTGCGGCGATGACCTCATGGCTCGTGAGCGCCGCGCGCTCCTTGGCGTCGAAGAAGGAGCGCAGCTCATTTAACGACCAGCGCTCGAGGAAGTGCACTACCGCTTTTCGGTCTACGTCCACGGCGCGTTTTTTTCCCGGCACGACGCGAACGGGCGCGAAGCTCTCGAGGCACTCGCCGCCTTTGGGCGCGTGCTCGTCGAGGAAGGCCTCGACGCTCTTCTCCCCCACCACGCGAAAAGTGAGCCCTTCGTAGCCGAGCTTGTCGGCGACGGTCTTTTTGGCCTCGGCCATGATGATCGCCGCGTCCTCACGGGTCACGGGAGGTAGCTCCGGGTCGTTGGCGATCACCACGTCGAGGGTGATGTTCGTGAGCGAGAGGAGCAAAAGGTAGCCAGGAAAAAGAAGGCTCACGCGATGCTCCTCGGGTTAGGGTCCTTAAGTCAACGGCGCCAGGGTTGAGGAGACAGGGCGTGTACGGCGCGCGGCGGACCGAGCACGAGGTCGAGGACGATGGCGTCTTCTAGCAAAAGCTCGGCGGCGGCGGCGGGCGCGGACGCGGGCTTTGTGGTCTTTGCCCGCGCGTAGGGCGCATCGGCCCAGGCGTCGTTGTCCGCGACCTCGTTGGTGTCTACCTCGTAGCTTACGAAGCCATCGTCACCAGCGTTATTCGCACGAGCGAGCGCGGCCGCCTCCCGCTTGCGCTTTTTGAGCGCCTGCCGTTTGGCTCTTCGCCTCACTCTCCGAATATCGTCCGCCGTGCCCTTGCTGTCCGCATAGGCAGATGATCTCGCCGGCAGCTCGTTTTGGCTGCCGGTCGCCCTCATGTATTCTCTCCGCGTTTGCTCGATATCGCTCTTGGACGCCTCGATCTGGCTCGCTTTGCGGCTGTTCATCGTCTTGTAGGCGATGATCGTGCCTATTGCCCAGAACACGACGGCCGCGATGACGATCCCTACCTCTGTCCCCATGAGCTCAGGCCTTCGCCTTGGGCGGCGCTGCGGGCGTTCTCTTCGGGCGGCGGGCGATGGCCTTGGCCAGCGCCCAGTTCTCGGCGAGCGACGCGCCGTCACGCAAGCTCGCGAGCAGTCGCTCGCCGGGAGGGAGCTTCGTCGCCATCGGGCTACTGATTGCCCTTGTCTTCCTTGTTGACGTTCTTGCCGATGGAGGCGCGCATATCGGTGTCGGCGAGGATGTTCTTCATGTTGTAGTAGTCGAGCACCCCGAGGTTGCCGTTGCGAAACGCCTCGGCGATGGCCATGGGGATCTGGCTCTCGGCCTCGACGACGCGCGCGCGCATCTCCTGCACCCGCGCGTGCATCTCCTGCTCGGCCGCGACCGCGAGCGCGCGGCGGCTCTCGGCGCGTGCCTGGGCGATCCGCTTGTCGGCCTCGGCCTGCTCGGTCTGGAGCTTGGCGCCGATGTTGGCGCCGACGTCGACGTCGGCGATATCGATCGAGAGGATCTCGAAGGCGGTGCCCGCGTCGAGGCCCTTGCTGAGCACGTTCTTCGAGATCTTGTCGGGGTTCTCGAGCACGTCGGCGTGCGTGTCGGCCGAGCCGATGGTGGAGACGACCCCCTCGCCGACGCGGGCGATGACCGTCTCCTCGGTGGCGCCGCCCACCAGCCGCTGGAGGTTGGTGCGCACGGTGATCTTGACGAAGGTCGAGAGCTGGATGCCGTTTTTGGCCATCGCCGAGATCTTGGGCGTGGTGATGACCTTCGGCAGGACCGACATCTGCACGGCCTCGAGCACGTTGCGGCCGGCGAGGTCGATGGCCGCGGCGCGCGCGAACGGCAGCGGGATGTTGGCCTTCTCGGCGGAGATGAGCGAGGCCACCACGAGCCCGACGTTGCCGCCGGCGAGGTAGTGCGCCTCGAGCTGGTCCGTGGTGAGGCCGAGCCCGGCCTTGGCGGCCGTGATGCGTGCCCCGACGATCACCGAGGGGGGGACCTTGCGCAGCCGCATACCGATGAGGCTGATGATCGATACCGGGGCGCCCGAGGTGACAGCTTGCACCCAGAGGCTCACGGGCACGAGCCAGAACAGGAGCATGACGCCGATCAGTGCTACGATGAGAACGAAAACTGGCAGCGCGCCTAAGCCTTCCATATGAATTACCCTCTTTTTTCTGGTTCTTGGTTTGAAACGCTAGCTATCTCTGCTCTGCGGACCACCACGCGGTTGCCGTCTATCTTGAGCACCTGCACCGCAGAGCCGGGCTCGATGTAGTCGCCCTCGCTCACCACGTCCACGCGCTGGCCGTCGAAGTCAGCGATCCCTGAGGGGCGTAAGGTGCCGAGCGCGAGGCCCGTCTTGCCGAGGAGGTCTCGATACCCGGTGTCGGCGGTGCCGACGTAGCCCTGCGCGGCCGCGTTGTCCGCCTGCAAGATGACGTGCTTGCCGAGGCGCGTCCCCGGCATGTAGCGGCCGAGCACGAAGACGCCCACGATGAGCACCACGACGGCCAAGGCCAGGCGGGTAGTCGCGTGCTGCACGGCTTGCTGAAAGTAGCCAAGCTCGAACGAGACCGAGAAGGGGAGGTTGAGCTCGACGAGAGACATGGCAAGCCCCGCGCCCATGGCGATGATGCCGAGCACCCCCGTCACCCCGAACCCGGGGATGAAGAAGATCTCGATCAAGAGCAGCACGGCGCCGAGCCCGAAGAGGAGCATCTCCTCCATGCCCGCGAGGCGCGCCGTGTGCTGGCCGAAGAAGAAGAGCGCGAGGCAGGCGAGCCCGACCGCGCCGCCGATGCCGTGACCGCCGGTGTAGAGCTCCATGAGCAGGCCGAGCACCCCGAGGCTCATGAGCAGCGAGCTCACGACGGGGTCGGTGAGAAAGCGCGCGACCTTCTCGCCCCAGTGTGTGCGCGACTCGACGCGGCGCGCGCGGGCGAGGTTTAGCAGCTCGAAGACGGCCTCGTAGGTGGGGGCGATGTCGTTGGCGATCCCGAGCTCTTTGGCGCGCTCGCCGGTGAGGGTGAGGAGCTTGCCCGCTTCGCTCACGCCGGGGACGGCGATCGTGGCATCTACCATGGCCTCGGCGATGTCGCCTCTTCGGCCCTTGGCCTCGGCGGTGGCGCGCATCTCGGCGCGCATGTAGCTCACCACCTTCTCGCTCGTGGCCTTGGCCTCGCCGCCCTCGCCGAGCTCGACCGGGGTGGCGGCGCCGATCGAGGCCCCGGGGCTCATGATGATGGTGTCGCAGGCGAGCGCGATGAGCGCGCCGGCGCTGATGGCGCGGTGGTCGATGTAGGCGATGGTCGTGGCCTTCGACTCGAGCAGGGTATCGCGGATGCGCACGGCCGCGTCGACGCGACCGCCGAAGGTCTTGAGCTTGAGGAGCACCAGATCGCCTTCTTTGGCGCCCGCGAGGACGCGGTCGACGAAGGAGGCGAGGCCGAGGTCGATGGTGTCGGTGATGGGGAGCTCAAAGACGGTGACGTCCTCGCCGCCTTTGGGCGAGTACCCTTTGATCTCGCGCGCTTCGCCTTTTGGGAGGAGCGCGGCGGCGGCGAGCAAGACAGCGAAGATGGGAGTGAGTCGCACTTGACGTACTTAGCAAAGGATGAGGTGGCGGTAAACGGATAACTATGGTGCGGGCGTGCTCGGCGCGACCAACACCTCGAACACGCATCCGCGCCGCACGCGGCGGACCGTGAGCTCCGCACCTGCCAAGCGGATGACCTCGTTCGGTTTAGGGGTGCGGCCCAAGCGCCGGATGAGCCAGGCGGAAGTGCTCCCGTGAGCCTCGGGGAGCTCGATGCCCGTTTTTTGTGCGAGCTCGATGGCCGGTAGCCCGCCGCCGACCATCCAGATCCCCCCGATCAAAGGATGCAGGTGTCGCGGCAGGCGGTCGAACTCGTCCTCGAGCTCACCGACAAGCTCCTCGACGACGTCCTCGAACGTGACGAGCCCCGCTGTCTTTCCGGCGCCATCCTTTACGATGGCCATGTGCTCGTGTCGCTCGATGAAGACGCGCATCAGCTCGTTGGCCGGCTGCTCGACGGTGACGAAGTGGACGGGGCGGATGATGCCACGGAGGGTGCTATCTTTGGGGTTCGTGTGCAGGAGGTAGACCAGCTCCTTCAAGTTGACGTAGCCGAGCACGTGGTTCGTGTCTTCGCCCTCGGAGATGG
>CAYXQW010000119.1:0-8147 GCA_964466695.1 uncultured Bdellovibrionales bacterium | reverse complement strand
GCCACCGAGTTGCTCGCCCCGAGGTTGCCGTTGTTCTTGGTGAGCACGGCGCGGATGTCCGATGAGGTGCGGTTACGGTTGTCGGTCTGCACCTCGATGTAGATCGCCACCCCCCCCGGCCCGTAACCCTCGTAGGCGATCTCCTCGATCTGCTCGCCCTCGAGCTCGCCTGTACCTTTCTTGATGGCCCGATCGATCTTGTCCGCCGGCATGCTCTGCGCCTTGGCCGCGACGATGGCCGTCCGCAGGCGCGGGTTGCCGCTCGCGTCGCCGCCGCCGATGCGCGCCGCCGTGGTGATCTCACGAACCAGCTTGGTAAACAGCTTGCCGCGCTGCGCGTCGACCGCGCCCTTCTTCCGCCTGATCGTAGCCCACTTGCTGTGACCTGACATCGCTCACCTCGCGCCCTTGTTGTGACTGCGGGCTAGCACACGAAGCGCAAGAGCGGCAAGAAGCGTGATAGGACGCGGCTTGACAAGCTCCTCGCGGAGGGGTCTCTTGCGAGCCGCTGCTCACAAAAGCCACACCGAGGGATAACATGAACGTCACGCGGAGATTAGCGGTAGCTCTCTTCTTGGCTGGCATGAACGCCGGTGCCTGCGGGCAAGAGGACACGGCGCCAAAGCGACTCGAGGGCGACCTGTGCACAAAGGCGAGCGAGTGCTCGACCAACCTCGTCTGCCACAGCGGGAGCTGTCGCCGTTTGTGCTACACCGATCGCGACTGCAACATCGCGTTCCAATACTGTTCTCTCGGCGTCTGTCTGCTCGGCCGCAGCGTCCTCTGTGGCGACGGCATCGTCGACGGCGGCGAGGCCTGTGACGACGGCATCGACAACGGCAAGGGGCAGGGTCTATGCAACGCCGCGTGCACCCGCG
Organism: uncultured Bdellovibrionales bacterium; assembly: GCA_964466695.1. GTDB lineage: Bacteria > Myxococcota > XYA12-FULL-58-9 > XYA12-FULL-58-9 > JAFGEK01 > CAYXQW01. The sequence goes on along the minus strand of CAYXQW010000119.1, from coordinate 7,269 downwards.
TGGAGCGCTGTGGCGACGGACATGAAGACGGCACCGAGCAATGCGACGACGGCAACACCGACAACACCGACGCCTGCCTCGACACCTGCCAGAGCGCCTCGTGTGGGGACGGCTATCTCTTCGTCGCGGGCGGTGAGGCCTGCGACCTCGGCGCCGCGCTCAACACGGGGGCTTACGGCGGCTGCACTTCGTCGTGTCAGCTCGCGTCGTTCTGCGGTGACGGTCTTGTCGACGCCGAGCACGAGGCCTGCGACGACGGCGACGACAGCGACGGCGATGGTTGCGGGAAGACCTGCGTCGAAGAAGAAGATTGGGAGTGCGCGGGCGAGCCCTCGGTGTGCCTGCCCACGGTCGACCAAACGTTCGAGGTCGCCACCGCGCCCTATGCGCAAAACGAGCTCGAGGTGGTTCACCTCAGCGACGGGCAGACGGGCGTGGTGTGGATCGACCAGCGCAACGGCACCGACGAGATCTACGCCCAGAAGCTCGATCGCCTCGGCAACTCGCGGTGGACAGCCAATGGCATGCCCGTGTTCACGCCGACGCTGCAAGTCTTGAACATGTGCGTGACCGCCGACGCCGGCGGCGGCATGTTCATCACCTGGAGCAACAACGTCGACGGGGAGCTGGAGATCTTGACGCAGCACCTCGACCAGACGGGCGCGCGCACGTTCGACGATGCCGGGGTGCAGATCCGCGAGGGCTCAGCTACCGTGGCGTGCTTGGGGCTGCCCGATGGCGGCCTCCTGTTGGCGTTGTCGGCGAACGACGAGCTGCGCTTGCAGAAGCTCTCGAGCACCGGCCTCCCCCTCCTCGAGGACGAGGGGCGCCCCGTCGCCGTGAGCGCCGATTTTAATCGCATCTATCCGCGGTGGGCCGCCAATGACGACCGCTCGGTCATCTTCCTCTCTTGGCTCGAGTCAAGCTCGGACCCTGCGCAGCAGCGCGTGTATGCCGCCCCGATTACCGCGCACGGCGACGTGCTCCTCCAAGGCGGCGTCAGGGTCTCGGATCCAGCCTCCACGGAGACCTCGGAGTACAAGCACACCACGGCGATAGGCGCGGACAGCGTGTTTGTGTTGTGGATGGATCGTCGCGGCAGCCAGAGCAGCTTCGCGAGCGCCTACGCCCAACGCATCGACCTTGCGGGCGCGCGCCTGTGGGCGACGGACGCCCGCCTCGACTCCCAAGGCTATGTCAGCTCCAACGGCCAAGGCTTGCACGCCGTGCCGGACGGCGACGGGGGCGTCATCGTGTCGTGGGTCGACGGCCGCTTCGACACCGGCAGCACCGCCCAAGGGCGTGTGATAGCCCAACGCCTCTCGTCTACCGGCGCGCTGCAGTGGCCCGCGGACGGTGTCGCGGCGACCTCGGTCAGCAGAACGCAGCGCTACCACACCATGATCGAGGACCTCGAAGGTGGAGCGATCCTCGCCTGGGCAGACACCGACGGAGCCACGTTCGCCCAACACCTCGACGGCGCGGGGAGCTGTCTTTGGGGCACGAACGGCATCCTTAGACCTGTTGCCAACAACGTGTCTTCCATTCATCTCGATGTCGATGGAGGAGGCGCGACGATGTTCCTTTGGACAAGCTATAGCGGCCAGACCGACGAGGATATCTTCGGCTACAAGAAGTGGTCAAAACCTTGGTGAAACCTCGAGAGAAGGGGATTTTTCATGAACTGGAGATTCGTTCTCGCGTCCTTGACGCTCACGGCGTGCTCCGCGAGTGAAGACTCGAGCCCCTGTGCCGCGGTCGGCGGGTGCGCGAGCGGCGAGGCGTGCGTTCGTGATGCCGACGGGAGCGAGGCCTGCAAGTCGCTATGTTACGCGTCGTGCGATTGTGCGAGCCCCACACAAGCCTGTGTCGAGGGCGTATGCCAGGAGGTCGAGGCTCTCGCCTGCGAAAGCAGTATCGAGTGCATGACCGGGGACTATTGCAATCACGCGGGCGGCCAGTGCGAACGCCTACCAGGGTGCGTGAGCACTTGCGCTGACGGCATCTGGGATGACCGCCGCGAGTCGGCCCCAGACTGCGGTGGCGAGTGCCCCGCGTGCGACAACGGCCAGGCCTGCGTCGACGACAACGACTGCGCTGAAGGCAACACCTGTGATGCCAACGCATGCAACTATTGTGGTGACGGCGTCGCGCGCGCTGACCCTTTAGAACCTCACGCCGAGGAGTGCGGCGAGCCGGAGCTGCCCGGCTGCCCGGCATTTTTCGCCTGCCAGAATTGTCGGTGCGTGAGCACGCCTCCCGTGTTGGCCATCGACTTGGGCCTCCGGGAGCTGCGTTTTTCTTGGGCTAGAGTGAACGGCGCCACACACTACCGACTGCTACGAAACCTCGACGACGGGGCCGGCTGGGTTCAGCTCGGCGCGGACCTTACGGGCACAAATTATACTCAAGATATTGTCGTGTTCGCCGCACCAACGGCGAGCTATCAGCTCGCGGCTTGCCATGGCGATGGGTGCATGACCTCGGCGCCACTTTTGGCCGGGTCGGATTTGACCCCGGCGATCGGGTACTTCAAGGCGCCGAACACCGATGCCGGCGACCATTTTGGTGAGGCGATTGCGCTCTCCGACGACGGCAATACTCTGGCTATAGGCGCTCCCTATGAAGATAGCAGCGCGCAGCTTACGGGCGGCGCGGAGGCGTTGGCCGACAACTTCGCCACGAGCGCCGGCGCGGTCTACGTATTTACCCGCACCGATTCGGGTTGGGGTGAGCCTGCTTATGTCAAGGCGTTCAACACCGAGCCTGGCGATTTCTTTGGGGCGGCCGTAGCGCTCTCCGCCGATGGCAGCACGCTGGTTGTTGGGGCTACCGGAGAAGACAGCAACGCCTCGGGCATTGACGGCGATGAAAACGACAACTCGGACACGGGGGCGGGGGCCGTGTACGTATACGTCAAGGACGGCGCGAACTGGGCTCGGCAAGCCTACATCAAGCCCTCCAACAACTACGTCGGCGTCGGGTTTTATTTCGGCGGCGCCTTGGCGCTGTCGCATGACGGCAACACGCTGGCCGTGGGCGCCACCGGTGAGGACAGCGACGCCACTTTGGTGAACGGCAACGAGAACAGCAACGCGGCGGGCAACGCGGGCGCGGTCTACGTCTACGCGCGGAGCGGCGCGACCTGGGAAAAGCAAGCCTACGTGAAGGCCTCATACACAGTCACGAGTGATTATTTCGGCTCCTCGGTTGCGCTATCGAACGACGGGAATACCCTCGCGGTCGCCGCCGGCAATGGTGACCCCGATCACGAGGGAGATGCGAGTGGCGCGGTGTATGTCTACTCGCGGGCGGGCTCGACGTGGAGCTTCGTCTCCAAGATAAGAGCGCCGAACGCCCGCGCCAACGACTACTTCGGCTCCTCGCTGGCTCTGGCGGGCGACGGCACGACGCTCGCCGTGGGTGCCGCGGGTGAGGACAGCAACGCCGTAGGTGTCGACGGCGACAAGGAGGACGACTCTGCCGAGAGCGCGGGCGCGGTTTATGTCTTCACCCGCGGTGGCGCGCAGTTCGACATTCAGGCGTACCTCAAGGCAGCGAACACCGACGCCCAGGACCGCTTTGGCTCTTCTTTGGCGCTCTCGAACGACGGCAACACTCTGGTCGTAGGCGCCGTCTACGAAGCGGGCAACGCCATCGGCATCGGTGACGAGGCCGACTGGACCGACAACTCCCTGCCTGAAGCTGGGGCCGTGTACGTCTTCACCCGCAGCGGCGCGAGCTTCAGTCAGGTTGCTTATGTGAAGGCGCCGAACACCGACGAAGGAGATCGCTTCGGCTCGTCCTTGGCGCTGTCGGGTGACGGGGACCTCCTGGTCGTGGCTACCGAGCTCGAAGACAGCGGCGCCACCGGCATTGGCGGCGATCGAGCCGACAACTCAGCGAGTACCGCAGGCGCGGTCTATTTATACTGAAGACCTCCCCTTAAGTCGCCACGCAAAGCCCGCGACCAAGAGCGGCGCGAGGCCACCTAGCACCCGCAAGGGCAGCGAATAGCGCCACTCGAAGTGCACGAAGGTGAACATCACGAGGTTCTGCGCGAGCACCACCAAGACGACGACGCCCGCTATGAGATAAGCCGGGTGGCGCGCGCAAAATCCCCGCCACGCGAGCAGCACGACGCCGAAGAGGCCGGCGCCAAGCAGCGCGAGACCCTCTACGAGCGCGGCCTTGTGCGCCCGAAGCTCCGCGTAGCTCTTGCCCCACCAGAGCCACGAAAAGCCCGCGAGCTTCACCCGAGCGACGGCGATGGGGTGCAAGATGGTGGTGACGATGGCGAGCGGCTTGAGCTTGCCGAAGACCTCCTCGCCAAAGCGGGCGTAGAGCTCTGCGCAGAGCTCGGGGTCGGCGTGACACTGCGCGTTGGCGGCGTGGGCCCACGACGGCTGCTGCGCGTCGGGGGTCCACATGCGGCCGTACTTGAGCCTCTGCGAGGCGGTGTACCACTTGAGGGTGCCGTCGTGCGCGAGCTTGTAGGCGCTCCACGGCACGAGCAGCAACGCGAAGGCGAGCACGCAAGGCGTGATGCCGCGCAACATGGCGGCGAGCCAGGTGTCCGCCCCGTCGCGTCCTAAAAGCGCCGCGAGGAGCCGGGCGCGACCGTAGCCCGCGCGCCAGGCGAGGAGCACGAGCGTGACGAGGACCGCGCCGAGGACGAGCCGCGCGAGCATGAGGTGCTGGTAGCGGAAATTCGCGGCGACCCCGAAGCACACGCCCGCGAGCACGAAGTAGCGCCTCCGCGGCGTCGCGCTCGCGACCAAAAGCATGGTGAGCGCGGCCAAGAGCGCGGCTGTCCCCATCGAGTCGCTCAAAATAGAACCGAGCCCGAAGACGAAGTCACGCAAGTCGGCGCAGATCCAGAGGGCGGTGGCGCCGAGCACCCCCAAGAGCGGCCGGCCGCGCGGCGCGAGGAAGGACACGATGAGCCCGAGCGCCGCGCCAAAGAACAAGGTGCAAACGAGCGCCATGTGCCAAGGATACGAAGCCTCGAGGCCAAAGACGGTCTTCACCGCCGCGATGACCACGGGGGTCCCCAGGCCCCAATAGCGCCGGTAGTGCTCGTGGATGACCTCGCGCGCGTGCAGCTCTTCGCCCGCCTGGATGTAGTGCGCGGCGTCCGAGGTGGGGCCATAGACATGGCTCACCTGCCTTGCGCTCGAGCGCAAGGTCGCGCCGCCGCGTGGCAGCTCGCGGTCTTGCCCGCGGCTCGCCCACGAAAGGCACGAGATCACGCTCATCACCGCGCACCATTTGAGCACCGTTCGGAGGCTCATGAGCTCAAGGCGCCCCTTGCGTACGCAGGTAGCCCGCGAGCCTGGCCACGGCGGCGCGGCTGCACACAAGCTCGACGCGCGAGCCGAGCGCGTGGTAACCCGCGGCGACGAGCGGGGCCTTGGCCGTAGGCTCGACGAGCAAGAGCGGCACGGCGCCGCGCGTCCGCCCGAGCCTCGTAGCCAACGCCGCGAGGGCGAGCAGCGTGGGGCCGCGCGTCCTGTCGTCGTCTCCCGCCACCGTGTAGAGCCGCGCGAGATCCGACAACCCGGCGAGGCTCGTGCCGCGCGAGGCGCTCTCGATGACCGCAAAGCCGAGCGGCCCGCTGATGCCGACGGCGATGTGGTGGCGCCTTTCGCGCACGAGCCCGAGGCGCGCGTAGGCCGCGCCGATCGCTGGCAGGTCGAGCTCGTCGTCACCAAGATCGAGCGCCAAAAGCGCCAGGCTCGAGTGCGCCGCGGCGAGCCGCGCCAAGAGCCACGCCCGCGTGTGCTCGTCGGGCGGTTGGAGCTCGACCGCGTCCTCGCCGATGAGGCTCAGCCGCGGCGGCGGCACGAGCAATGCCCAGCGCCGCTCGCTCACCTCGCTCGCGCCCTGCCCGAGCCGCGCGACGGCGGACAGCAAGGGGTCCGCGGCGTCGGGATCACAGAGCGCGTGCAGCCAACCGAAGCTCTCGCGGCGCAGACCCTCCTCGAGCACGGCGGCGAGGAGCTGCTCGCGCACGAGGTAGGTGCCGGTGGTGCCGAGGTGCTGCAAGGTCCAGGTGCTCTTGTAGGTGCGCAAGAGCTCGGCCGAGCCTTGCAGCGCCGACTCGGCGGTGCCGACCATGGCGATCAACAATTCGTAGCCGCGCGCGAGCAAGATCTTACGCCCCATCTCGAGCGCGGCCACGCCCTTCGTCAACGCGACGTGCCGCCGCGAGAAGAGGCCGAGCGCGTCCCACAGCGGCCAGAGCGCGTCGAGGTCGCCCGCCCCCGCCTGGCGGAGGTGGCAGCGCACATGCTGCTCGATGAAAGCGCGTAGCGCGTCGCGGTTCTCTTGATCGACCGGCGTCAAGGAGAGGCCAGCCAAGAAGCCGCCGTCGGGCGCCGGGCGCACGTTGCGCACCACGGCGTCGGCGCGCACGGCGCGGCCGGAGAGCAGAAGCTCGATGCCCGTAAGGCAGGTGCCCACGAGGACCGCGTCGGTAGGCGAGAGCTGCAAGGCGACCCCGGCCGCCGACAGGTTATAGGCCGGGCGCACCGAGAGCTCGCCGGTGATGGGCAGCCGCAGCTCGACCTCCACGGTCTTGTCGGCGAGGACCAGCCGATCGGAGTTGCGCCGCCACCAGACGCGGACCTCGTCCGGCCAGTCGAGGATGACGCGCTCGCCCCGCCGCGAGCGATAGGCCGCGACGAGGGCGATGTGCGTGCCGTAGAGATCTACATGGACCGCCAGCCGCTGGCCCTTGCGGGCGCTCACCGATTTACCCTCGCGAAGCTCGAGGACGAGCCCGCGCGTGGCGCTCGACCGATCGAGCACACGCGCCGTCCGCGCCGATCGTTGCTCGGTGTTCTCGGCGCGCGCGAGCGCCACCTCTGCGCCCGTGCCCACGAGGTTGTCGACGGTGTCGGTGATGACCTCGAGGTCGTGATAGGTGTCCATGGCCGTCTGCTGCCAGGACTGCGGCGGCGGCGGCGGCAGCTCGAGCACGAGCGCCACCCCCTCACCGAAGGCGCTGTGCGTGACATGAGACCTCGCGCGCACGAGCGCCGGCCCATCGAAGCAGCAAGCGCCGGCGGTAAATAGCCGCAGGCGCGCGACGGCGTCGCCGGCCTTCTCCTTCGCCTTGACCCGCACAAAGAGAGAGAGCGAGCAGGGGCTCGCCTCCACGATGGGCTCTTGACGCTCACCATGCCCGTCGAGCATCGCCAGGGCGTAGCCGAGCACAGGGTCACCGAGAGATTGCGCCGCTTCTTTCGTCACGGTTCTAGAGAT
>CAYXQW010000118.1:0-8153 GCA_964466695.1 uncultured Bdellovibrionales bacterium | reverse complement strand
AAGCTCCGCGAGGATATGCGCGTGGCCGAGGCTCAGGTCGCTACCATGAGAGTGCAGCTAAAAGAGGCCAAGCGCTCGGGCAAAAATATCCCCTTGTGCGACAAGCAGCTCCAAGAAGCGACCGACAACATGTATAACGTGCAAAACAGGCTCCAGACCGAGGAGCATAACCTTAAAACAAAGGCACACAACCTCAAGGCCGAGCAGAGCAAGCTGAAAAAAGACATCCCTCTACACGCCGAGAAAGCCGTCCTGAACCAGGCCAAGGCCTTGGCGCTCGAGACCAAGGCCAACTCCTTGACGCAGCGCGCCGCTTCGTTGCTACCCGATTGCGTGTGGTAACCGTAAGAGCACCACGCGACGGGGTTCTCCACGCCTAAATCCCGCACACCGAAGGGCTTTCTGCTCGCCCTCGAGGGCCTCGACGGCTCCGGCACCACTACCCAGGCGAAGCTCCTCGCGGCACGTCTTTACGCCGATGGCCGCGAGGTCCTTTGCACGGCCGAGCCCTCCACGGGCCCCGTCGGGGTCATGATCCGCGCGGCCTTGGGCGACGAGCGCGGCCTCGATGAGCAGACCTTGGCCCTCCTCTTCGCCGCCGATCGCCTGGATCATGTAGCGCGAGAGCTCTCGCCCGCCCTCGAGCGTGGCGCCTTCATCATCTGCGACCGCTACCTCCTCTCTTCGCTCGCTTACCAGGCGAGCTCTTTGCCGCTCTCCTTTGTAAGAGAGATCAACGCCCGCGCCCGCCGCCCCGACGCCTCCGTGTTGCTGCGAGTCTCGCCAAAGACGGCCGCGAAGAGGCGCGCGCGGCGCGGCGGCAAACCCGAGCGCTTCGACGACGACGAACGCCAGCGACGCATCGCCGCGGCCTACGAGCAGGCGCTCGCGCTTGCGGACGTGGGGCCCGCGTATGTGATCGACGGTGAGGGTACGCCCGACGAGGTCGCCAAAGACCTCATGAGCCTCGTCGCGAGCTTCATAGCCGCCTGACATCGATGTCGCGAAAAAATCTGGTATGTCACGGTGCGACCGAAAAATAGCCAATAAATACGGAACTGAAACTACGCCCGCGCCTGGCACGATTAGTGCTAAAATCTCGAGGAGGTTTTCCTTAGCCCCTCACGGAGACGCAACATGAAGCAACAGTTCTGGATCTATATCGCGACTTTGGCGCTCACTTTGAGCGCGTGCTCGAAAGACAAGGTCGAAGCCGAGGAGGTCAACAGCCGCACCTCGGCTATCGTCCAAAACACCATGACCAACGCCCTCCTCGGGGTGAGCGCCCTGCAAAACGCCGCCGCCCTCGAGGCCATCGTAAGCTCCATGGAGGAAATCGAGGTCGCCTTCGAGGGCACCCCGCAAGTGATGCCGCGCGTGCTCGGCGGCGGCCAGAAGCTCTTGGCCAAGGCGCGCGCGAGCCGCGTGGCCCGCGCCTTGCAAAACCCGGACAGCCAGCAGGAGACCGACGCTCTGTCCAACCTCCTCGAGACCTATATCTTCAGCTCCAATAACTTGGAGTCGAGCGACGCGACGACCGCCACCTTCCTCATCAAGGGCAATGCCCTGTGCGAGAACAACGAATGCACGCTCACGGCCTGCGACTACAGCGCCAACCCGGGCTGCATCCCCGAGTATAACTGCGAGGCGACGATCGACGAGGAGTGCCTCGACACCTACAAGAAGATGCAGCTTCGCATCAAAGCTACGCTCGTCGGCAGCGACGGCGTGGACTTCGTAATCATGTTCGGCCCCGATCGCATCTCGCCCTTACGCATCGAGGCGCGTCCCACGCGCCTCGCGGTCGAGGCAGACCTCGGCGCCGCCAAGGAGACCTACGAGTTTTTGGCGCCCATCATGGGCGAGGAGAGCGAGGCCATCGCCGAGGTCATAGAGGGCGTCATCCGCGCCGAGATCCGCATAAACGGCGAGCAGGACGTGACCCTGCTCGGCTCGATCCTCGAGGCCATCAAGGTAGAGGTCGCGGAGCCGCGCGGGACGGTGAGCCTCGGTCTCGCGGCTAGCGATCCCCTCGCCTCGATCCACGTCCAAGGTCTGAGCCAGACCATGAGCCTCGCCATAAACGCCGGTGCCTTCGATCTCAGCTTGCCCTACGCCATCGTCACCGAAAACGACGCCTCGACCGGCACCTTCGCGGTGCACCTCGACGGCCTGAGCGCGAGCGCGAGCCTGCTTTCGGACAACGACGTGCTCACGGTGACCGGCATCGGCCTCGGCGACGCGCCGAGCACCATCAAGCTCGACGACACCACCCTCGTCGAGGTGAACTTGAACGAGGACTCCGGGCGCCGCCTCGCGCTCGAGATCGCGCCGAACGCGGGCGTGGCCTCCTTCACGGTCACCCCCGAGCTCGCGCTCGAGATCGTGACCAACCTCGCTCCTATCGCCGCGGACGATCCGGAGATCCCAGCCTACATGCACGACGAGACGCTCGGCGTGACCTTGACCGGCATCTCCGACGCCATGGTCGTCCCGGTCCCGGCGAGCCTCACCTTCCCGGGCGGCCTCAAGGTGGTACGCGGCGCCTTGCTGCTCACCGCAGCCTCGGACGGCAGCGTGGTCCAGGTGAACGAGGGCGAGTGCCTGGTGAGCGACGAGCTCGTCGCTGGCGAGCACGAGCTCCTCGGCTACTTCGCCGCGAGCGCCTGCCCGTAATAGCTCAATACTAAAGCTCGGCGGCCTCGGGGGGGGCCGCCTGAGCCTCGGGCAAGATCACCTTGAAGGTCGCGCCCTCACCGATCGTCGAGCTGACCTCGAGCGCGCCGCCGTGCGCCTCGACGATCTCCTTGCTCACGCTCAACCCGAGCCCGGTGCCCTTCTCCTTCGTGGTGTAAAAAGGCTGCATGATCTGCGCGAGGGCCTCGGGCGCGATGCCGGGGCCGTCGTCGCGCACCTCGATCTCGACCCCGCCGGTCGCCCCGTCCCTCGTGCTCACCCAGACGTTGCCGCCTTTGACCTGGGCCTGCTGCGCGTTGAGCAGCAAGTTGAGCACGACCTGTTGGAGCTGCCCCGGGATCACCGAGACCTTCCGCGTGGCCTCGTAGCTCTCGTGGATCTTGACGTTCGCGATACGCACCTGATGAGCGGCGAGCCGCACAGCGTGCGCGACGAGCTCACCCGCGTCGAGCGTTATGCGCTTACGGGTATCGTGCTGCGCGAAGGCGAGGAAGTTCTGCAAGATGGTGAGGCAGCGGTCGGCCTCGCGCTCGACCATCTCGAACGACTCGCGCACCTGCGCCGCGTCATCGAGATAGTGCAGGCCGAGCTGCGCGAAGCCGCGGATCGCCGCGAGCGGGTTCTTCACCTCGTGGGTGATGCCCGCACCGAGCTGTCCGAAGGCCGCGAGCTTCTCCGAACGGATGAGCTTGCGTTGCCCCTCCTTAAGCTCGGCCGCCATCTGGCGAAAGCTCTCGGCGAGCTCGCCTATCTCGTCGCGCGAGGTCACCTCGATCGCGGCGGCGTAGTTGCCACGCCCGAGCTCGCGCGTCGCGGCGGAGAGCCTCGAGAGCGGCGTCGTCAAGAGGCGCGAGAAGAACACGCTCGCGAGGAGCGCGGTGAGCAGGATAGCGATCCCGAAGAGCCACGACAGGCGGACGAGCCGTCGCGTCGTGGCGAAGGCCTGCTCGCGATCGGTCTCGACGAGCACCGTCAGCCGACCGAGATCGCCGTGCGCGAAGGCGCCGAGGTAACGCCGCCCGGCGTCCGCGGCGAGCTCCATGGCGCCGCCGTGCACGAGCCGCCGCGCGAGGGCGTCGCGCACGAGCGGACGCGCGGCGAAGCTCGCCCGCGCCATGACCACATCACGCTCGGGATGCAAGAGGACCGCGCCCTCGCGATCTACGAGATAAGCGACACAGAGCGTCGAGTCGGAGAAGAGCGCCTGCAAACGACGGGGGATGATATCCGCGACCACCACGAAGCTCGGCCTGCCGCCTTGCCGCTCGCGCTCGGCCACCGCCACGGTGAGCAAGTGCGCCGAAGGCTCGAGCGAGCGGTTCTGCACCAGCATGGCGCCATGCTCGAGCAAGGCCATGGGCACGGGGGTAGTCCTATCGAGCTCCTCGAGATCGGCCGGCGAGAGCTCGAAAGGTTGCAGCCGCTCGCCCGAGGCGAGCGCGGCCGCGCGCACCCACCCGCCGCCTTCACCGCGGCGATAGAGGATCACCCGCGCCATATCGAGGTCGGTCATAAACAACGCGCGGGCGAGGTCTTGCCGCGCGTCGTCATCCTCCGCGCGCACCGCGAGGGCGGCGAAGAGCTCGAGCCGCGCGACTAAGCTCTCCATGCTGGACTGCACCTCCGCCGCAAGGCTCGCGGCGGTGCGTTGATTCAAGAGAAAGGCATAGGCGAGGCGGTCCTCGGTGACGAGGCGGATCGCCAGGGTCTGATAGGTGGCCATGGCCACCGCCAACACCGAGGCAAGCAAGAGCAGCACCTTGAAGCGCACGGTAGGACGGAGAGGCCAATGTTTGCCGATCTTCATAACTCAAACCTGTAGCCGAGCGCCGCCTGCGCCCCACCACCATCGAAGCGCGCGCCCTCGACGCGCCTCGTGAGCCATGCGCAGCGAGCCTCTACGAAAGCCGCACCCGGCCCGAGGGATCTCCACTCTACCCCAAGGCCAGCCTCAGCGCCGAGCCCCAAAGCCGCCGACGTAGATGCGACCCGCGACGCGATCTCGAGGCGCGCAAAGAGCGCCGCCACCTCCGCCGCGAGGGTCGCGTAGGAGACGAGCCGCCGCCCGAAGATATCGTAGCGGCCACCGAACGAACCGACCGCCGCGTGCTGTAGAGCCTTGAGCGCGCGTGGCGAAGCTTCGCGGAGAGTCTTGCGGTGATAGCCGAGACGGACCACGAGCCAGAGCCGCCGCGAGCGCGCGAGGCCATAAGCGAGCTCGACCGCGGCGGCGGGAGCGGGCCGCGCCCCGCCGCTCAAAACCACCCCGGCGCTCGCGCCCGCGCGAAGCGCCGCACGCGCTTTGCGGGGAGCGGGCTTAGGAGCGGGCTCCGAAACGGGTTCGGGTTCGGGTTCGGATTCGGGTTCGAGCTCGGGTTCGAGCTCGGGTTCGGGAGCGGGAGCGGGAATGCTCACGAGCCCGCGCTCGAAGCTCGGCTCACCGAAGGGCACGAAGCTGGGCTCGGGCGGGAGCGGGAGAGGAGGCGACGGCGCCTCGCGGACGGCCTCCGTGATCTCTGCCACCGGCACGACCTCGACGAGCCCATCGATACGCCTCGGAGCGCTGAACAAACCCTCTCGCCCCTTGGCATCGACACTCCTGACACGCCAGAAGTAGACCTCGGGGCCCGCGCGCGACCACCGGAAATAAGGCCGCGGCACGCGCTCGCGCCGCACCACGCGAGCGAACTTCTCGTCACGCGAAAGCTCGATGACATAGCCGTCCGCGCCCTCGACCGCGCTCCAGCGCAGCACCACCGCCGGCCACGGTCCAAGCTCGCTCGCCGCTGCTACGCCCCCTATGAGCCGCCACCACCACCCGTGCGGTCGCGACGGCGGCGGCGCCTCATCGAGCTCGGGCTCGTAGAGCACGGGCGGCGCGAGCAAGGGCTCGGTGATGAGACGAAACCGCGCCGCGCGCGAGGTCGGCGCCGCGCCGCGCTCCGGGTCGAGCACCCGCACTCCCCAATAATAAACCCCTTCTTCCGCGAAGGCCTCGAGGGAGAGCTCCTCGCCTTCGACCTCGCGCGTGAGCACGGGCGAGGCGAGCGAGGGATCATGTCCGATCTTCACGAGGTAGCGCCCGGTGGCGCCCGGCACTCGACTCCAACGAAAGAGCGCGCGACGCGCGCCCGGCAAAAAGACCACCTGACCCGAGGCCGGGTAGATGATCTCGGGCGGAGCATCGCGCAACAAGAGCAACATCCGCGTCGCGCTCGTCCACGTAGCGTCGGCGGCGCGCACCCGCCAGTAGTAGACCCCCGGCGCGAGGGAAGGCATGGTCAGCTCACGCCCCGCGAGCGCGCGCACGGCCAAGAGCCGCGTGAAGCTACGATCATCCGCGAGCTCGAAGACGACGCGGCCGCTCGCCTCCCAGGCAAACGCCACCTCGGCCCGTGCGCCCGTAAAGTAGATCCTGGCATGTGGCGCGGGCTTTACGAGCCTGGCCGCGTCCTTGATGAGCTGTACGCCCTCGCCGATCTGCTGTGCGCCACCGCGCATGATCTCGAGCTCGCTCGCCCCGCCACGCGACGTGACGAAGCGCGCGCCGGTGCGCGGCGCCAAGGTGGCGCGCGCGCCTCGCGAAGCGACCTCGAGCGCCCGCCCGCCCGTCGCGACGCTCACCCCGCCGTCATGCACCGTGACCCCGGGCTCCCCCGCACCGCGCACCACCACGAGCGAGTTGTCCTCGACGAGCATGGTGGCGCCTTGCACGAAGCGCACCTCGGCGAAGGACTGCGCGGCGACGAACAGCCCGTCACCGTCGCGCACCTCCTCCCCCGCGCGCACCTTCTGCCACATGAGGCTCTGGCGGTCGCGCCGCTTGACCACGCCGTCGTGACGGACGAGCACCGCCGCCACCTCCGCGCCGTCCATGCGCCGCGCGTCCGGACGCAGAAGCTCGCGATCGATGGCGAAGGTGACCTGCGCGATCCCCAAAAGAGCCAGGGCAGCGAGCACGAGATCCGGCGACCACGACCCACGCGCGCGCCGCGGCCTACGCTCCCTAGCCAAACCTGTGGGTCGCGACGTAGAAGACACAAAAACCCCCGGGGCCTCTTTTCGACCAAGCCGACCACCAACAAAAAACATAGCATGTTTAGGAGCGAGACAATGACACGAAGCACTCGGCAGATCCGTGCTTGAGCACGAGGCGACAACCCCCGCGGTTGCCCTGCAAAGAGCGCGGCGCGTCGTCGTCAAGGTCGGCAGCGCCGTCTTGACCGCTAACGGCGCGGGCCTCGACGCGGCGCGGATCGCCACGCTCGCGGGGGAGCTCTTCGCGCTCGGCAGCGAACGCCAGGTGGTCCTGGTGTCGTCCGGCGCCGTCGCCGCCGGGTTCTCCAAGCTCGGCATCACAAGCAAGCGCCGCGGCGCCGCGCTGCCGCTCAAGCAGGCCGCGGCCGCCGTGGGCCAGTCGTCGATGATGTGGGCCTACGAGAGCGCCTTCGCAAAGTTCGGCATCAAGGTGGCGCAGGTGCTGCTCACGGCGGAGGACCTCGCCAACCGCACGCGCTTTTTAAACGCCCGCAGCACCATGGGCGCCCTGCTCGAGCACGCGGTGCTCCCCATCGTCAACGAGAACGACACCGTGGCCGTCTCCGAGCTCAAGTTCGGCGACAACGACAACCTCGCCGCCATGGTCTGCCACCTCGTCGACGCCGATCTCCTCATCATCCTGTCCGACATCGCCGGCCTCTACACCAAGGACCCCAAGCGCGACCGCGCGGCGCGGCTCATCCCGGTGGTCGCCCGCATCGATCAGGAGATCGAGGCGCTCGCCGGCGGCACCTTAGGCGTCGGCACGGGCGGCATGAGCTCGAAGATCCTCGCGGCGCGCAAGGTCACCTCGCGCGGCCTGCCCATGATCATCACCTCGGGCCACGGGCCGCGCCCGCTCGGCGCCATCGGCGATAACGACTTCGCCGGGACCTTGTTCTTGCCGAAGAAGAAGCGCGTGCACGGCAGAAAGTACTGGATCGCCAACCTCGCCACCCCGCGCGGCACGCTTATGGTAGACGACGGCGCCCATGCGGCCCTCGTCACGCGCGGCAAGAGCCTCCTGCCGAGCGGCATCACTGCCGTTAGCGGCAGCTTCAAGGTGGGCGACTGCGTCGCCTGCGTCGACAGCCAAAACCGCACGTTCGCCCGCGGCCTCACCCGCTACGCGAGCTTTGACCTCATGCGCGTCAAGGGCCTAAAGACGAGCGAGGTGGCGGCGGTCATCGGCCACAAAGACTACGACGAGGTCATCCACCGCGACGACCTCGCGCTCCTCGATCAGGGCTGATAGACGAGCGCCGCCGCGCTCTCGCCGCACACCTCACCGGTCGTAACGCTCGGCATCCCGCCGCTTATCGCGCGCACGAAGTCGACCTCGCAGGGACCTCCCGCAAGCGGAACAAGCGCGGGGTCGTCGAGCATCGCGTGCTCCGCACCCTTGTCAGCAATGCGAA
>CAYXQW010000117.1:0-8176 GCA_964466695.1 uncultured Bdellovibrionales bacterium | reverse complement strand
CCGCCACCGTGTAAGAGCCGACGCCGGCCACGAGGCAGAACACGAGCGTCAGCGCCGGCACCATGATGACCCCGGCGATGATGCGCGGGGTCACGAGGTACGAGATGGGGTCTATCGCCATGACCTCCATGGCGTCGATCTGCTCACTCACCCGCATGGTGCCGAGCTCGGTGGCCATGGCCGAGGACACGCGCCCGGTGACCATGAGCGCCGTCAAGACCGGCCCGAGCTCGCGGGCCATGGCGAGCATCACCATCGAGCCCACCATGCTCTCCATGCCTACGCGCGCAAGGCCCGTGGCCGACTGCAAGGTGAAGACCGCGCCCGTAAAGACGCCGGTGAGCAGCACGATGAAGAGCGAGCCGAAGCCCACGAACTCGGCTTGCTGGAGGATGAGCCGAAAACGAAAGGGCGGCCGGCAACCGGCCCACAAGGCCGTCGCGAGAAAGCCGGCCATCGAGCCGGTCTCGAGGAGGCCGCGGCGTATAAGGTCGCCAACCACCGCCAAGGCCCCCAAGATAGGCGAGCGTGGCGATGGTGTCTTGTGCGAAGCTCTGCCCACGAAGATCTCTGTCTCCCCGACCGCATCATCCCCGTTGCGCGAGTCGAGTCAAGTTAGCAGCGCCGGCCCTTAGTCCCCCGCGCGCGCCACGGCGAGCACCACCACCTCCTCGGCGCCAGCCGCCTGCAAGGCCGTGGCGGCCGCGCGCACCGTCTCGCCTGAGGTCACGACATCATCGACGAGCACACAGCGGCCCATGATCCGCGCGCGAAAAGCGAAGGCCCCGGCTACGTTCGCGCGCCGCGCACGCGCTGAAAGCTCGCTCTGGGGTCGCGTGGCGCGCGTGCGGACGAGCGCGTGACACACCGGCAAGTGATGCTCGCGCCCGAGCACGCGCGCGATGATGGCGCTCTGATTGAAGCCACGCGAAAAGCGGCGGCGCCACCCGAGCGGTACCGGTACGATCGCGCTCGCGCCCGCGAGGGCCTCTTGTGCGCGGACGTTGGCCGCAAGCAGGCGCCCCAGGGCGAGCGCCGCGTCCTCGTGCCGCGAGAACTTGGCCTTGGCGATGAGGTCGGCGATGACGCCGCCATATAGATACGGGGCGACCACGGCGGTGAAGGCCGGCGCCCGCGCCGCGCAGCTCGCGCACCTCGAAACCCGCGCGCCCGGGGCGTCACAGCGCGTGCACCTTTGGCCGGCGTTCTCCTCGTTGTGATGCAGGCACACATCGCAGAGGCCGACATGTCGGCGGGCTTCGAGGGGTGCGTCGCACGCGAGGCAGCGCGGCGGCAACACCGCCGTGAGCACGGCGTCTACGAGGCGTGGGACTTCGATGATCAAAGCTTCGCGCGGGAGCTCTCGGCGCGCGCGATGAGGCGCAAGAGCTCGCGATTGACGCCGCTGTAGGCGCTCGTGTCCTTCCAGGATTCATAGATCCCTTGAAGCCGCGCGACGTCGAGGCCGTCGAGTTGGTTGAGGCTCAAGACGGCGGCCATGCGCACCTCGGCGTCGTCATCCACCGCCGCCGTATAGAGATCCGCCTCCGCGATCTCCGCGGCTCGCCAGCCGAGCTCATACGCCGCCCGCTCGCGCACCTTGCTGTTCTCGTCGACGAGCTTCTTGCGCCAACAATCGCTGGCAGCGCCGCACTCGCTCGCCGCCAAGATCCGCGGCCGCTCGCTCGCGACGAACTCCTGCATCGTCCGCGCCTCCACGGTGGCGTCACCGCTCTGGCCGAGCGCGTCGAAGGCCTCTAGGTGCGAGGCGCCGGCGAGGCGACTTATGGCGACGATGGCGACGTGGCGAGCCCTACGGCTCCCCTTGGTGGCGGCGGCGAGCAGCGCGGGCACCACGCTCGCGTCGCCCACGGTCGTGAGCGACTCGCAGGCGGCGATGCGCAGATCCAGATCTGTCTCCTGCACGAGCGGCACGAGCGCCGCTACCGCCCGCGGCCCACCGATGTTGCCGAGCGCGTACGCGATCTCGACCACGGCCGCGTGCCAGGTGGAGCCCGCCTCAGCCTTCTTCGCGCGCGCGTAAGCCGCTCCGAGCGCCTCACTTAGCGGCGCCGCGGCCTCCTCGGCGCGCATCGCCCCGAGCAACGACGCCACCTTGGCCTCGATCACCCCCTCGACGATCGACTTGCCGCCAGGCATGCGTAAGGCCTCTACCGTCTTGTTCTCGCGCCGCAACGTGCGGAGGAGCTCGGGCGTGGCCGCGCTCCCGATCCGCAGCAAGGCATAGCTCGCGGGCTCGTAGAAGCTGAGATCGTCCCTCTCCGTGAACAAGAGCTCGATGAGCGTGGGCACCGCCTTGGCGTTTCGTAAGACGCCCAGGGCCTGGATGGCCGCGAGGCGCAAGATCGGATTTTTCTCCTCGCGCGCCCGCTCGATGAGGAGGTCCACGCTCGCGACGTCACCGAGATCCCCGAGGGCATGCAGCGCCGCCTCGCGCACGCGGTCGTCGCCCGCGCCGAGCAGGCGCTTGACCGCGGGGAGGCTCGCGCGCGCCTCGAGCATGGCCAAAGAACGCACGAGCGCCACGTTGAACCGCGCCGCGCGACGCGAGCGCGCGTCATTCGGCGGCGAGGAGCTGTAGGTGAGCAACGCCTCGAGCTTGGGCGCGACCGACGCGTCGCCGAGATGCCCGAGGGCGTAAGCGGCGTCGGGCTGCCAGTCTCCCTCCTTCTCGAGCAGACGCGAGATCGGCGCGACGGCGATCTTGTCGCCGATGCGCCCGAGGTTCTTCAAAGCCTCGATGCGCTCGGCTTTGTTGTCGAGCCGATCGAGCCAATACCCGGCGGTCTCCGGGTCGGTGTTCTTTTTACAAGCGACAAAGCCGAACGCCACGAACGCGGCGACGACAACCGAGACCATCCGCACGGCTGCACGCATGATGCCTCCTCGAGACATGACAAGCTCTTTTTGGGATACCCCGACCCCGGCCACGCGTCAAATCGAGTTCACGCAGCGCGACGGTTGCCGAAGACGGCGCAACGCACTATCTACGCTCGTCAAGCTCGGAGGAAAAAATGACCATCATCAATCGTTCACTCGTGTTCTTCGCCACACTCGCGCTCTTTGCCGCTGGTGCGCACGCCGCGACCAACCCCAAGGTGGCCCTCGAGACCACCAAGGGTAGGATCGTCATCGAGCTCTTCGCCGACAAGGCGCCCGTTTCCGTGGAGAACTTCCTTTCGTACGTGGACGCCAAGTTTTACAACGGCACCATCTTCCATCGCGTCATCCCCGGCTTCATGGTCCAGGGCGGCGGCTTCATCAAGAGCTTCGCCGAAAAACCCACGCGCCCCCCCATCAAGAACGAGGCCAAAAACGGCGTCAAGAACGAGCGCGGCACCCTCGCCATGGCTCGCACCAGCGTCGTCGACTCGGCCACGGCGCAGTTCTTCATCAATGTGGCCGACAACGCCTTCCTCGACTACAAGGACGACGCCCACTACGGCTACGCCGTCTTCGGCCGGGTGCTCGAGGGCATGAACATCGTCGATAGCATCACCAAAGAGGAGCGGCTCTGCCCCTCGAGCGACCCCGCGCCTTGCGCCGCGGGCCTGCCGCCCGGCATGCGCGACGTGCCGAAGGAAGCCGTCACCATCATCAAGGCCCAGCGCCTCTAAGGCGGGAGACCTCCCTTGGCGACGATCCATCCCTTCCGCGCGCTGCGGCCGCTCCCAGAGGTCGCAAGAGAAATAGCCTCGGTCCCCTACGACGTGGTCGATAGTCGAGAGGCCCGCGCGCTCGCGGCGGGCAAGCCGCGCTCTTTCTTGCACGTCACCAAGCCCGAGATCGATCTCCAAGGCACCACCTCGCCGCACGACGAGGCCGTCTACGCGCAAGGCCGCCGCGCCCTCGACGAGCTCATCGAGGGCGGCCACCTCGTCCGCGACCCCTCTTTGTGCCTCTACGTCTACGAGCTCACCATGGGCAAAAACCGCCAGACGGGCGTGGTAATGTGCGCCGACGTCGGCGAGTACGAACGCAACGTGGTGCGCAAGCACGAGCACACCCGCCTCGATAAAGAGAACGACCGCGTCGCGCACATGCAGGCCCTCGGCGCGCAGAGCGGCAAGGTCTTCCTCGTCCATCGCGACTCACGGGCCGTCGCCGCGGAGCTTTTGGCCATCACCGCGCGCCCGCCGGCCTACGACTTCGTCGCCGAGGATTGTGTGCACCACCGCTTCTGGGTCGTCTCCGATGACCTGGCCATCGCCCGCCTCGTCGCGGCCTTCGCCGCGCTCGATGTGCTCTACATCGCCGACGGCCACCACCGCTCGGCCGCGGCGGCGCGCTACGCGGCGAGCAAACGTCGCGGCGCCGCCCCCGATCCCGCGGCGCCCTACGAGAGCTTCCTCGCGGTGGCGTTCCCCGCGAGCGAGGTGCAGATCTTACCCTACAACCGCGTGGTGAAAGATCTCGGCGCGCACACCCGCGAGACCTTCCTCGACGCCGTACGCGCGATCTTTATGCTCCGCGAAGGCAAGCCCGAGCCTACGCGCATCCACGATTTCGGTATGTTCCTCGACGGCGCCTGGTACACCCTCGCGGCTCGCCCGGGCACCTTCGACGAGGCCGATCCGGTAGGCCGCCTCGACGTCAGCATCTTGCAGGCGCAGCTTCTGGCGCCGATCTTGGGCATCACGGATCCGCGCCGCGACGAGCGCATCGACTTCGTCGGCGGTATCCGTGGCGACTCGGAGCTCGAGCGCCGGGTGCGCGCTGGCTGGGCGGTGGCCTTCAAGCTGCACCCGACCGCGATCGAGGACCTCTTCGCCATCGCCGACGCCGGCGCGGTCATGCCGCCGAAGAGCACCTGGTTCGAGCCCAAGCTGCGCGACGGCCTCGTCGTCCACGAGCTCTAAAAATCCGGCGGCTGTACGCCCGCGTCTTGTGCGTGGGTGATGAGATCTTGCGTGAGTTTCGGCGGTATGGCCATACCGATCGCCCTGTAATACTCGGCGACCCTGATGCCGACGATTTTATAGCTATCTGGATCGGCGGTAGGGTCGAGCCGCGCGGCCACCGCCGCCGCCACGACCTCGAACAGGAGTCGCTCATACGCCCGCGGATCGAGCTCGAGCGAGGCGAGCGCAGAGTCGAGCTCTCTGATCTTCTGCGCGTGCTCTTTGAGCACCTCGCGTTCGAGTGGGCGGCTGTCGCGCGCCAGCTTCGAGGCCAGGCGCGCCGCCGCGCGGGCAGCCACGTAGCCCTTGGCGAAACGTACATTGGAGAGATCGACGACCCCGCTATCGCCCGCGAGCATCTTCGTCACCTCGAGGCTCAAGGCCTGCGGCGACAGGCGCTTTTCCTCGGCATCGAGGTGCGCGTCGATGGCGCGCGCGAGCTCGGTCGGTATTTTCTGGCGGAGGCCCAGGTAGGGAGATCGGATCTTGGTCCAGCGCGGCCAGCGATGCCCCGTGGGAGGAGAGCCCGGCAAGGCCTCGGGCCGCGGCTCTTCTATTACCAGTTGACGAACGGGCCGCTCGGGCACGCCCGTGTACCCCTGCTGCGCGTGCGCGATGTCCGCCGCGCGCCGCTGGTCGAGGCCGAGGTCATTTATCAACCGTCGAACTATACGTGCGTACGAGAGCCCTTCGCTCTTGAGCTTGAGCGCCAGCGTGTAGGCCGCGGCCTCCTGGTCGCTGAGCACGGCCGACTCGTGCGTGGCGAAGGGGAGAACCTCGGCTGAAGGAGAGCGCGGTGAGCGCTTACCGTATCCCGCGGCCTGCGCGGGGACACCCTGCTCGGGGACAGGAGGGTCTGCTTCGCCGCTCGACGCGCGCGCGGCGGTCATGTGGTGGTCTCTCGGTGACGGCGTAGGCGCGCTCGCCCATGCTTGCGCGTGCTGGCCGAACCCGATGGCCTGATCGAAGCTCATACCAGCCTCTAGCCTTTGACTCACCTTCATGAGGTCGCTCAACGTCATGCGCGAGAGCCGATCGAGGCGAGCGTGGTCTAAGACGAGCGACTCCTCGGATTTGGACAACAAGATGCTGTATTGCAGGATCCAATTCAACCCCGCCAACTGCTGCGCGCTCAGGCGCGATATTACTTCGGTCTTAAAGTACGAGGAGATCTCGGGATAGAGAAAGGAGAGATGTACTATCTGGTACCACTGGTGCAGCTTGGTACCATAGCCGCGCACAAAGACCCGCGCGTCGGGTAGCTCGGCGATCTTCAGCGCGGCCTCATGCTCTACCGCTAACGTTTTGGCGCTTCGATCAGAGATGGATCTGAGCGGGATATCCAAAAGCGCGGCGAGCTCTCTCGCTCTCGCCACGGTTTGCTTGTCCCAGCCGTAATGCTTGACCAGATACGAGATCTCGCGGTGTTTCATGCCCGCGGCCAAGAGCTCTTGATACGCTTCTTTACCGAGCCCAGGTAAACTTCGTACCGTTTTGGTTCTGCCGTCGACGAAGGGGGTCGCCTCTTCGGTATGATATTTCTCATACCCCGTGAGCGTCTTATAATGATCGGGGTTCGCGAACACCTTCCCGAAGTTTTCGAGCGCCCGCGCGGCACGCTCCGCCGCGCTGCCCTCACCCGGCTTGGCCACGGCGAGGATGCGCCTCGACGCGAGCGAGATTGCTTTTTCGCCCAGCTCGCCACCCAAGAATTGAGGCGAGCCTACGACCTCGTCGCGAGAGTAGTTACGATACATATTCATGAGCCACAGCTTCAGCTCCAACTGCGAGGTGAGGAGCTTTGCGAGCTTGCTCGGATCGAGCTCGTAAAGAGGGCGCATGAAGGCGAGTGCCTCGCCCACGAGGTTGTCGGCTAATTTTTCGGCCCCGCCGCCTTTGCCGTAAAAGAAGTTGCGCTCGAAGTGATCGAGCTCGTGCACGAACGTATCCACCTGGTCGGTGGCTGACCTTCGCTGGCCGCGCTCACCCACGTGTATGGCCTGACCTACAGTGCGACCGTGGATCATACCCCCTCGGTCCGGTCGACCGATATATCCCACGCGTGATTTAGCCGAGTTGTGCGTGGCGGAGTAAACCTGGATCACATCATCATGAAGACCCTCGAGCAGCGCCTGTATATCACGAGGCCAGTGTGCCAGGCCGGGGATGGCGTCGTCTCCAAGCTCGACCTTGGCGAAGGGAGATTCGGAGACCCTCCGCGCTCGATTATTATAGGATGAGCGTGACGACTCCCAGCGCTCCTCGAGCCACGCGACGATCGCGGGGAAGGTCTCCTCGGCGTTGGGGTCTATGGGCGAAGAAGGCTGTTGCATGATCTCCCGCACGCGCGGTGGGACGAGCTCTGGATTCGTGGGCATTTGGCACCAGAGACTAAGCTCGCGGTAAGCGGCCTTGGCAAAGCGGCCGCGACGCAAGGTCTCGAGCATCTTTTGCCCGCGCTCGAGCGAGCTTATCTGCGTAACGATCTGTCGCCAGTGCCGCTTCGGAATGACCTCTGCGATGGCCTCGAATACCTCCGTCGCCAAAGCGCTTCCGCGCTTATACCCGAGATCCACCCTGAGCAACGTGACGAAGAGATCCCACTTCAATTGTGTCTTGGAGTCGACGATCCTAGCGCGCTTCTCCACGACGAGCCTTTGTGCGCGCGGCAAGAGCCGGCCATCGCTACCGCGCGGTCCTCGGTAATGCTCCTCTCGATCCGAGCTCAGATAAAAGGTGCCATGACAGAAGGTGTCGAGGTTTGCGACGAGGAATTGCGCCGCGCTATCGGAGAGCCGGCTCGCGACCAAGAGCGGGACGCCGTGCGTCGCGAGCTCACAACAATCTCGCAGATACTGGGCGGACCTCTCGACGAAGTCGTTAGGGAGAGTAGGCGCAAGCTCGTCGAGCTGCCTCGCGACGCGGAGGAGGTCACGATCTGGGTTTGTCTTTTTGATCTTTTTCGCGATCGGGCCGAGATGCGCGGCCTTTTTGGGATCCGCGCGAAGCTGCGTTGAGGCCGACGCCACGTGTGCCTCCTCATCCCCGACGTCTCCTTCGGCAAGCCGCGTGAGCATCCGCGCCCAAAGCTCCCGCCCAGCGAGCTCCGCCGCGAGCGGCTCTTGAAACTCCACGGGCAGGTGCGACAGCGCTGACAGCGCCTTTGCGTAAAGCTCATCATCTTCGCCGGAGAGCTTCGCCGCCACCGCCGCGACTCCCGCTGTCGCCTCCGCATCGAGCGTGACCCCGGCCGC
>CAYXQW010000116.1:0-8243 GCA_964466695.1 uncultured Bdellovibrionales bacterium | reverse complement strand
GTCGCCCGCGCTCGCGCGCGTTATGAGATAGACACCTTGCTGCTCATCCCAGTTAAACCCGCAGGCCCGCGCGGTCTCGGCGCGAAAGGTCGCCGCGAAATCGCCGCCGGTCGCGTTGCCGAGATGCATGATGATGAGCCCATAGAGATCGGCGCTGTTCCACGCGAGGTCGACCTTGCTGTGCCGCAGCTTGGATGAGTCGGCAAATTGCCAGACCTCCTCGTCCTCTTCTAGGTCCGGACGGATGAAGAGCTTGGCGCGAATGGCCCTACGGCTGCGCAGCCGCAGCGTCAGTTGCAGCGCCGCGGTGGTCAAACGCCGCACGGTCGCCCAATCGGTGGAGAGCCGATCGAAGGCGTCGAAGACCACGAGCAGCGTGCGTTGGTTCTCCGCGAGCGCGGCATCGCAACGGGTGAATAGACTGCTCACCTCGTCGAGGTTATTCGCGGTCCAAGCGACCGCTTCGCGCCACGACAATCCTGTCAGCAGATGCGTGGTCTTCGTGACGTTCATGGCATGCCGAAGCACCACCGTCTGCCAGATGTGTTGCGCGTCTGCCCCGCTTTCGAGCAGAGCTTTGAGCGTCTCGGGTCGCGGAAAGGACTTCTCGGAGTCATCGAGCCCGAAGCCAACTCTCGCGATGACTTGCGAGAGCGCCGAGGCTCTCATCTGGCGCGAGATGAATTCGCGATGCAGATCGCTAGCGAGCACCGCGGTCCACCAGCTCTTGCCGGCGCCGCGCATCCCTACGACCACGCTCGCGTCGAGCTGCAGCGCCTTGGTGTGCAAGTCGGGGACGTACAGGCGTCGTAGCTCGGGCGGGTCGAGATTCTCGTGGGCCGCGATCTCCGGCAGCTGGGATAGTGCCGCGCGTGCTGTGAGCGCTTCAAATGTGGGTTTCATGGCGTTTCGTGAGCATGAGATGGGTCTGTTTCAGCTTCGAAAAACAGCAGAGTATCAACGCCATCGAAGAACGCCCCAAAGGATCCTTCGACGACGGGCCATGGAGGACGTTGCTCTGGGTGCACGAACGCGGCCCCTCTCAAGCCGTCATCGAAGTAGATAGGCAGAGGCTGATGCGGCGCATCGACGTCGCTCATCATGAAGGTCTTAGCAGAGGGATTGAGGTTTTCTTCCTCCTCGTCGTCGTATAGCTCCGACCAGACATCATAGGATGCCGCGTTGGATCTCAGGACGGCTCCCTCGGTCTTCTCGACCTGCGCGGCGACCATCTTCAGTCGCCAGCGCAGATCGTCGTCGGGCATCCCATACTTGACGCCTCGCGACCTCGCGAGGTGCTCGAAGAGCAAGCGGTAGGCTTGCCAGCTCTGCGGCTCGTCCCTCGCGAACAGAAAGACCGTGGCCCCAAGCTGTGTCACTGCCGCGGCGCCGATGTCGTGCAGGCCCGCGCGGGCGTCGAGGAGCACGACATCGGGCTTCTCTTCACGACGAGCCAGGGACTCGAGTAGGCATCGCAGCTTCTCGGTCAACCCGAGATCGCGGCCTTGGCTGTCAATTCCCGGCATGAAGATACGCCCGACCTTGGCGATGTATTCTCTGGTGCGGCGCCCGAACGCGGGGAGGACTTCGATCCGACCCGCTGCATCCTCTGCCAGAGGGCTGAATCTCATACAATCGTCGAGGAACATGAGCTCGGGCTCGCCGATCAGCGTCTCCGTGAGCCAATCAGCCAGGCCGTAGTCGGGTTGATCACCGAGGAGAATACTGCCGAGTCCGGGCGCCTCCAGATCGAGGTCGACCACCACGACGCGGTGGCCTTTGCGAGCCAGATGCCATGCCGCCGCGGCGAGAGCCGTGCTTCGTCCAACACCACCTTTGAGACTAAAGAATGTGGCGAGCGCAAACGGCAGCTCGAGTGGCTGTGCCGGACGCAACCAGTCTTGGTTAGTCAACAGGCGGTCGACCAGCCATATATGGTCGGCAATCTGGACACGGTCTGGCGAGCTCAGAATGTCTTGCTCGTCGATCAAGTCCGACGCACGAAGGAGCACACGAGAGCTTCCGGGGCTGTATCCGCCGAGTCGATTGTCCAACTCGGACGCGAGGCTTTCACACGCGGGCTGATCGAGCACACCGTCGGGAAGAACAGCGGTAATTTGACCGCCGGTCGTGCGCACGAACGTGACGTCGGGCGATGTCAGATGTTTCTTGATAACTTCGATGCTCGCTGCTAACGCCTCATCGAAACGGACCATGATTTACGCCCCCCGTCTGTTGCCGAGCAAACCGACGCTGCCCAAGACTCTTTTTGTCGTGTCGCGGTGACTCGTCGCGTCCAGCTCGCCGACGGCATCGTCCGCAGCGTAGCGTAAATCCGTGGACCATCTGTTAAACGGAGAAGTTCGTCTCAGCAACGTTGTGAGCTTGGGGTAGCGCTTCTGTAGGCTCTGTAGCGATGCTCGCTTCCACAGAGAGTCGATGTGCTCGTGATACTCCTTTCGTAGCTCGCCATCTTGGATGCACTGCCGTAGCTCCATCAGGGCGCTCTTGATCGCGCACTCGGCCGCGAAACCGAAAAGCTGATCGGCATTGGGAAATCGACGGTTGTCGACGAGCAACTTCCCATCTCGGTAATGGCGCATCGCAGCTTCGCCGTAGCACGCCGTCGTTCGTGCCGTCGCGGTGACCCCCGTCGCCTCCGTGCTCGTCGTGTCTTCGTTCATGGTTCCACCCTCCTCCAATCCAAGGCTGGTTCGCTATATAGCACCGACTTGCGCCGAGCCAGAGATGGGGGGGCTTGGGGCGGGGTTACCTCCCCAGCAGCTCGCACCCACCGACCCGACCTGCCACGCGCTCGTGCAAGATGCGGTGCTGCTCTTCGGTCATCACGTAGGATCATGAGGTGTTCACGGGGATGACGTGAGCGGAAAACCTCGCCGGATGAACAATACCGAAATGCAAGAGAAATATGTGGACGACGCCGGGTTGGTAGACGAGCGACTTTGACTAAGTATTATAAAGATATGAAATCAAATACCAAGTCCAGTGTTACCTTACCGCCGGAGACGTTCGCCCAGGTCAAGGGCCTGAGGCGGCGGCTTGGGGCCAAGAGCAATGTCGAGGTGGTGCGTCGCGGGCTGCGTTTGCTTCAGCAAGAGACCGATCGCGAAGCTTTACGCTCGGCCTTCCGCGAGGCGTCGCTCGCCACGAGAGATGGGCTAAGGCAAGAGATCGAAGAGCTCGATCCTCTTACGAGCGAGGGGCTCGAGCATTAATCAGAGTCGTGCCATCGACAACCAACGCTTTACTAGGCGGCTCGGGAGCTTACCGGAGCTGATACTCGACGAGGTCAAGAAGAAGCTACGAGCGCTCGGGGAGCTATGACGAGAGATCACCTTTTCTTGTCGCCGCGCGTGCCGCTCGGGCGGAAGGGCGATCAGGCGGCGAGAGACGCGGCGAGGGGCAGCTCCTGCCGCTCGTAGGGCGCGCACACGTCGATCAACGAGGGGAGCTCTAACACCCCGAGGCGCAGCGCGGCCTCGCGGCGGATGAGGGCCGCCGCCCCCGACAAGATCGATATGCCGACGACCGGCGCGGAGCGCGCCAGAAGCGGCATGAGCCAGGTGCTCGCGACCCAGCGGTTGAAGGCGCCCATCGCCGGGCCGCACCAGATCTGATAGTCGGCCTGCCGGCCTTCTTGGCCGCTCGACGCCCAGCGCGATGAGCAGCCGAGGTACCAGCGAAAGCACAGCGCCATGCGCGCCTTTTGGTCTTTCGTGCCCTCTTCGGCCTTGGCGGGGTCGCGCTCGCGCCAGTAGCGCTCGGTCTCGGCCCAGACCTCGGCGAAGGGCCGCTGCAAGATCTGACGCTCCACCTTCTCGCGCTCCTGAGCCGGAACGTCCTCGAAGGAGGCGTAGGTGCGGTAGAGCTCGAACAAGCGCTGCGCGCGCTGCGCGAACATGGTGCCGCGACGCAAGACCTGCACGCGGGCGCCGAGCTCGAACATGTCGGGCGCGGGCGCCATCACCACGTCGGCCATGTCGGCGTCGGCGAGCAGCGTCTTGACGGCCTCGGACGTGGCCGCCTCGCGACAACCCTGGTTGATGCTGCCGGTCTGGAGATAGTCGGCCCCGAGCGCGAGCGCGGCGAAGGCCGAGAGCGGATCGCCGATGCCACCACCGACGCCGATCCGTAGCTGTGCCCCGCGGGCCTGATAATCGTAGCGCTTCATGGCCTGCTCGCGCTCATGCAAGAACAACGGCAACAACACCGGCATCGGCCGTTGATCGGTGTGCCCGCCGCTGTCGGCCTCGGCGGTGATGTCCTCGGCCACCGGCAGCTCGGAGGCGAGCTCGGCCTCCTGCTTGCTTATGCGCCCCGCGTCTAAAAGCTCGCGCAAGATGCTCGCGGGCGGCGGCGCCATGAAGCAGCGACCAACCTCCGGGCGGCTCACCTTGGCGAAGATACGGTTCTTCGCCACCACCCGGCCGTCGGGGAGCCGGCGCAGCCCGTGCGCGCGGAAGTAGACCACCGCCGGCGTCAGGTCCATGTATGCCGCGGCCTCGACGCAGCGCACCTGGTGCGCGAGGTAGAGCTCGACCGTCTGCATCTCGCGCGCGGGCTCGAAGTAGTTGTGCAGCAAGTTGAAGCCGTAAGGATCGGCCGCGAGCGAACGCTGCACCTCGCAGATGGCGTCGCGCACGCGCTCGAGCGCGAGGCCGCCGGAGCCGAAGAAGCCGAGCATGCCGGCCTTGCCCATGGCCACGACGAGCGCGACCGAAGAGATCCCACCCGCCATGGCGCCGCTCACGTAGGCGTAGCGCACCGCGTGCGCGTCTTTGAAGCTCTGCGCGCCGAGGCTCGCGATCGGCACCGCGGGCACCATCCCGAGGAGCGCCTCGGGTCTGCTCATGGTTCTGGTGAGGCGCACCCCGCCGCCGTGCCGCTCCACATAGAGCGGGCGCTCGATGGCGCGCAGCGCCGAGGTTACCTGATCTTTGTCAGCATCACCGCCGCGCGGCGAGCTTGCATTTTTCTGCATCATTTTCTCCTGTGAGCGACGACGACGCGATCGCGCGAGTATGCTTGCAAGATCCCGGCCAACGCCGAAGGAGCGCCGCCGCCGCGTGTGAAACTCGAAGGCGACCGGCCTATAGCGTCGAAAAACGCTCGTGAATAGAGATCTTCGGCGTGAAGGACTACCTGCCGCGGTACGGGCCCCGCGGCGCGGGCGCAAAGAATTTTATGCTGCGCGTGAGAACCGCTCTTCGCGGCGCGAAAAAAACCACGTGCTACACTTCTCGGGTTCTTTGAGGTGTGCGCGGTGAACGAATCCTTACAGTGAACCGTTGGCTGTATGAGGTGGAAGATCCATGAGCTCCAAACGCAAGGTGGCCTTGTTCCTGACTCACGATGACGACGTGCAGCGTGACTGGCTCGCCGATGCGCAGAGCGATGCGGCGAGCCGTGACATCGAGCTTCTACCGCACTTCGCCGACGACGCGATGACGCAGAGCCAGCAGATCGCGGCCTCTATCTGGACCACGCCTTGCGACGCGCTCGTGATCTTGGCCAAGACAGCCTGCGGCCCGAGAAACCTCTTGCGCGAGGCGGTGACGCGCGAGCGCTCCGTGGTGCTCCTAAACCGCACGAGCTCGGACATGGACCCGGCCGAGCCGTGGAGCTGGCCGAGCTTGCGCAAGGACTTCCCGGCAATCCTGACGGCGACCACGGTGCCAGACGCCATCGAGACCGGGCGCCTGCAGGCGCGGCAGTTCCACGCCTTGTTGCCGGGCGGCGGCAACATCCTCTACGTGCTCGGTGATCCCACCTCGAGCGACGGCGTCGACAGGCTGCGCGGGCTCGAGGAGGTGCTCGCGCAAGATCAGTCATACAACATGCGCATGGCGGTCGGCGGCTTCCGCGAGGCCTCGGCCGACGCCGCGTGCCGCCGCTGGCTGCGCACGGCGCTCGCCAATTCGAGCTTCAAGCTCGACCTCATAGGCTCGCAGAGCGAGGTCATGATCCCCGGTATCCGCGCCTCGTTGCAGGCCTGGGCCGCCGAGGCTAAGCGCCCGGACCTGCTCGAGGTCCCCATCACGGCCGTCGACGGCACCGACCTCTACAAGTCCGAGGTCGACCGCGGCATGCTCGCCGCTACCGTGGAGACGCCCTCGCGCATAACCGCGGCCATCGATCTTCTGGCCTCGCACTGGGCGCACCGCCGGATCCCGTCCGAGCTCATCATCGAGCTCCCCGTGCGCTCCTACCCGCCGCTCGAGCAGCTCAAGCCCGTCGCGCCAAACGGCCCGCGTCGCGCGGCGCAAGCGCGCATCGGGGCGGGGAAGATCGGCTCTATCTCCGCCCCGTGACGAGGTGTCATAATATGTTTCATGCCCGCGCATGACACGGTGATCATCGGCATCGGCAATACGCTCGTCACCGACGACGGCGTCGGGATCTACTGCGCGCGCCACGCCGCCTCGCTGCTCGCCCAAAGAGGAGCGCGGCATGTTGCGGTGCGGGAGGCTGAGCTCGGCGGCTTCGCCTTGCTCACGCTCCTCGAAGGCTTCACCCGCGCGGTCATCATCGACGCCATCAAGCTCCAGGGTCGCGCCGTAGGGGAGATCATCGAGCTCTCCGCTGACGACTTGCCTCCCGCCTCGCACCTCGTGAGTGGCCATCAGATAGATCTCGCGACGGCGCTCGCCTTCGGCGCACAGCTCGGCTTGTCCATGCCGGCGCCCGTGCATGTCATCGCCATCCAGATCGAAGACGACATCACTTTCGGTGAGCGGCTGAGCCCCGCGGTCGCGCGCGCGGTGCCCGAGGCGGCGGCGCTGGCGGTGACGCTCGTGTGCGCGTCCGAGGAGGGAGCGCGCGGTGAGCTTTGAGCCCAAGATCCTCGGTTTGCTCTGCCACTGGTGCTCATACTCCGGGGCCGACAGCGCCGGCGCGGCGCACCTCGCCTACCCGCCGAACCTGCACGTCGTCAGGGTCATGTGCTCGGGCAGGGTGGACCCCGCGCTCGTGCTCGTGGCGCTCGCGCGCGGCTACGACGGCGTGCTCGTCTGCGGCTGTCACTTCGGCGATTGCCATTACACGAACGGCAACCACAAGGCGCTCGGGCGCATACGGCTCTTGCGGCGAATGCTCGAGAGCTTCGGCATCGAGCCTCTGCGGGTGCGTATCGAGTGGGTGAGCGCCAAGGAGGGCGAGCGCTACGCGCGCCTGGTCGCCGAGGTCACCGAGGAGCTCCGCGCGCTCGGGCCGCTCGTGTGGCCGAGCTATCTCATGGCGGACGCGACGGAGCCGCCGGCATGAGCGAGAAGCTGCGCCTCGCGATGTACTGGGCGGCGGGCTGCGGCGGCTGCGACATCGCGCTGCTCGAGATCCACGAGAAGCTCCTCACGCTCTTAGAGCACGCCGAGATCGTCTTTTGGCCCTGCCTCGTCGACTTCAAGGTGGGCGACGTCTTGGCCATGCCGGATCAAAGCATCGACGTCTGCTTGTTCAACGGCGCGATCAGAAACAGCGAGAACATCGCGATGGCGAGGCTTTTGCGCCAAAAGAGCCGGCTGCTCATCGCCTACGGCGCGTGCGCGACGAGCGGCGGCATCCCCGGGCTCGCGAACTTCTCGAGCCGCGAGGCCCTGCTCGACCGCGTGTACGACAGCAGCGAGTCCACCGTGAACCCGGAGCGCACGAGACCGTCGCCGCAGACCGACGTCGGGGGAGGAGTGATCGAGCTGCCCACGCTCACCTCCTTCGTGCGGCCGCTCTTAGACATCGTCCCCGTCGATTACAGCGTGCCGGGTTGTCCCCCCGTGGACACGCAGACCTGGCGGGTGCTCGAGGCCTTGCTCAAAGGAGAGCTCCCCGCGCCGCCCGCCATCTTGGGCGCGGGCGAGAAGTCGGTCTGCGACGAGTGCCCCTTGGAGAAGCGCGGCACCAAGATCTCGGCCTTTCGCCGCGTCACGGATTTTATCCCCGACGGCCATACGTGTCTGCTCGAGCAAGGCCTCGTCTGCCTCGGGCCCGCGACGCGCTCGGGCTGCGGCGCGCAGTGCCTGCAGGTCAACATGCCTTGCCGCGGCTGCTACGGCCCCGCGGGAGACGCCGAGTGTCAGGGCGCCAAGATGGTGGGGCTCTTAGGGTCGCTCATGGCGGGCGAGACCGAGGAGGAGATCGCCGCCTGCATGGACACCATCGCCGACCCGGCCGGCACCTTCAATCGCTTCGGGCTCGCGGTGTCGACGCTCCGCCGGGCCAAGCCCAAGTCG
>CAYXQW010000115.1:0-8272 GCA_964466695.1 uncultured Bdellovibrionales bacterium | reverse complement strand
CGCTACGATCACGCAGCAAGCCGCGCACGAGCGGCAGGAGTCGATAGCGCCTCCCCACCCCGATCGCGTGCGCGGCGCACGCCCGAAGCCAGGCGTCCTCCCCCTCGCCGAACCGCGCGAGCAAAAGCTCGCGAGCGGTCGCGTCGCGCGGCGCGGCGCCGCCTTCGCTCTCGAAGCAAGAGATCACGAGCCGGCGCTCGCGCGAGCCCATAAATCGATCGAGCAGCTCGAGGGCGTTGGCGCGCAAGGTCACACTCGAGCTGCGCAAGTTATGCCGCACGATCTCCATAGTGTCGACATCGCGGCCGAGGCCCACGAGCCCGAGCACGCGCTCTTGCGCCTCTCTTTGCCGGCGTAGAAGGCCGTCGTGCAGCAAGACGGCCTGCTCACAGTCCTCGAAGAGGCGCGCCGCGTCGCGCAGCGCCACCGCTCGCTCGGCCTCGAGCCGCAGCGCCCTCGCCACCACCTTGCGCCTTATATCCACGCCTCCGCGCGTCGCGAGGGCGGCGACGGCCGCGTCGCGCACGCGCGCGCCCGCGTCCGTGAGCGACCGCCAGAGGAGATCGTCATCCTCGACTGATGCTATCTTGCCGAGCACACGGCAAGCCCTGGCGCGCAGGTCCTCGTCTCGCCGCTCGTCGCCGAGCACGGCGACGAGCGCGGGGCGCACCACCTCGCCGAAAGCCGCGAGCACCCCCTCGACCTCATGCGCGCGCGTCGGGTCGGCGAGGGCCTGCATGAAGAACGGCAAGAGCTCCTCCACCTGCGACTTCGCGGCCGCCGCGAGCGCCGCGCGGCGCACCTCCAGATCCTCGTCTGCGAGGAGCGCCTTTAGCCGCGGGTAGAAGGCAGGTGCCGCCACCTCGCCGAGCACCCACACCCCGCGCGCGCGCACGGGCGCCTCGCGCGAAGACAACATGGCTTCGAGCGCCGCGTTGCCGGCGAGCTCCTCGTCCTGTCCGCCATGACGCAACAACCCGACCACCGCGTGCGCGCGCACCGCGGGCGACACGTCGGCGAGCAGCGGCGCCACGCGCGCGACGTCAAACGGCAGCACCGCGAGCGCCGCGATGCGCACGACGTCGCTCGCGTGCGCGAGCAACGGCAGGATCTGCGCCGTGAGCGCCTTGCGTCCGGGCTCGTCGATGAGCGCTGTAAGCTCGAGCGCGTGCAACACCCGCACCGGCTCACGCGCGCGAAGAGCCGCGCGCAACGCCGCGAGCGTCTTCTCATCGGCGAGCTCTAGGCGCGCCCCCGTAAAATCGAGGAGACGACGATCCAAGGCACGAAAGAGCGTCGCGTCATACTCGCGACCGAGAGGCACGAGCACGACGAGCCACAGGAGGAGGAACGCGAGCACCGGCCAGGCCAGCGCCGTCGCCTCGAGGCGCGCCTCCGCGAGCGCCGCCATGCCAAGCCCCGTCACCCCGAGCGCGATCGGCTTGAGCGTGCCATCTATCAGCGCCTTTATGCGACCGCGCCGCGCGGGAGAGATGGGCATGTAGAGGAGCTGCATGGCCGAGTCGTGGAGGCTGTAGCGCAGAGAGCTGTCGGCGCCTTTGATCCCCGAGATCACGAAGAACGCGGGGATGAGCGCGCCGCTTGCGAAGCCGAAAGTCCCGAGGAGCATGCAGAGCGGCAAGACCAAAAGCCCCGCGAGCACGCCGAAGCGCGACAACAAGCGCCGCGTGATCGCGAGCTGGAAGACGGCCGCGATGATCCCGGTTACCCCGAAGAACAAGCCGAAGAAAGCCCCGCGCGCGTCCTTGCCCACGATCCGCTCGGCCACGATCACCTGGAACTGGTAGTCGGTGAGCGCCACGACGACCTGCACCGCGACGACCACCACGGCGAGCAGGCGCGCGTAACGAGAGAAGAGCCCTGGAGCGCGGGCCATACGTCGCATGGTCTCGCCGCGCCGCGCACCGCGGCCCAACCGCGACAGCAAAATGAAGCTCGCGCAAAGAGAGAGCGCCACGAGCAAGAGCAGGTTCTCGGTGCCGAGCCGCGGCGTCAAAAACGAGGTAGAGAAGCCCGCCGCGACGCTCGCGAGCACACCGCCAGCCGCGATCGAGGGGAAGGCGCGCCTGGCCGTGCGCGTGTCGAAGAGCTCGCCCGCCTGCGACCAGAGCTGCACCACGAGCGCGGTACCATAGACCTCTACCCACAAATAAAAAGAGAAGTAGATCGTCACCCCTCCGCGTGAGAGCAGCCCGCGAAAGCCGAGCGTCACGAGCACTGCGAGCGCGAGCGACCAGGCGTTCACCAACGCGCGCGGGTAGCGGCGCACAGCCTTGGCGTAGAGGAGCATCACGAGCGGGACGACGAGCGCCGACGCGACGTAGACATAAGGGAGGAGCCGCGCGTAGCGAGGCAGCTCGAGGAAAAGCGCCGAGCAGGCGACGCGCCCCGTGACCACCGCGAACACTGTGCCAAAGAGGCTCGCGGCCAAAAAGACGTCGCGACGAGTCTTCTTTGGCGCACCCCCCGCGACCTTGGCGTTCATTATGGCAGCTTGTCGAGCACGCGCCGCGCGATCTCCGCGATCTTGCCCCGACCATCGAGCTCGATACAACGCACGTAGGCCTCTCGCGCCTCCTTGTCGCGGCCCTTCATCCACAGGATGTCGCCGAGCAGCAAGTAAGCATAGGCGTTCTGCGGGTCCACGTTTATGGCCGCGCGCACCGACCTCTCCGCCTCGGCATAAGAGCGCATCTCGATCAAGGCGTTGGCCCGGCCGAGCATGGAGGTGATGCTCCGTGGCCGCAGGGCCAGGGCTGCCTTGAAGCTCTCCTCGGCCGCGGCGTATTTCTTCTGGCGCATAAAAGCTCGCCCGCGCGTTTGTAAAACCTCGAAGCGCGCCGGACCCTTGGCGGAGAGCTCCGCCACACCCTCCCAGGCGGAGAAGTCGAGCGCCTCTGGCCGATCACGCTCTTCGGGCGCTGGCGCTGCGAGCGACGGAGCCTCTCGTCGAGCTGGCGCGCTCGCGACCACGCGCGGCGCGAGCCGTGGCGGCGGCCTTGCAAAGAGCCACCAGGCGAGCCCTCCCAAAACGAGCAAGAGCGAGACGAGGATGGGCCAGGCGCGGCGCCGCCGGCGGTCGGCCATCTGGTAACGTTGCGTCGGCGACATCCCCACCGGCACCTGGTAGGACGGCCGCTCGAAGACCCCCGTGCTCGCGTCACGCGACCTCTGCGGCGCGATCTCGCGGCCCATGACGCCGGCCACGAAGCGCCCGAGCCCAACACCCGTCACCTGCAACCCTGCATCTTGCAAGTAGAACTTGAGCTCGCGATAGAAGGTGAGCGCGTCTCTTTGCCGCCGCCGCGGCTTGAATGACAAGGCCCGCTGGATGATGGCAGCGAGCATCGCGGGTACATCGGGGTTGAGCTCAGAGACCGGATCGATGCGCCGCGAGGCCGCCCCGCTCAAGATGCTCTCCTCGGTGGCGTCCTCGTGCATGCGCCGCGCGGTCATCATCTCCCACATGGTGACCGCGAGGCTCCAAAGATCGACGCGCTGATCCACCGGCTCACCCATCAGCACCTCTGGCGGGATATAGGCGGCCTTGCCCTTGATGGTGGCGTCGTCGCGCTCCTCGAGGAAGCTCACGCGCGCGACCCCGAAGTCGCCGAGCTTCACCTGGCCATCGAACGTCACGTAGATGTTGGACGGCGTCACGTCGCGGTGCACGAGATCCATCGCCTCGCCCGCGGGCGTCGTCGCGCGGTGCACGTAATCGAGCGCGCGTAAAATTTGCAGGCCCGTGAAGATGGCGAGATCGGCGGGGAAGCGCAGGCGCCGGCGGCGCACCGTCTCGGTGAGCGTGGCGAGATCGGTGCCCCAGATATACTCCATGGCGATATACGGCTCGGGGCCAATCACCCCGGCCTCGTAGACCTGGACGATATTCGGATGTCGCAGGAACTTGGCGATGTCGGCCTCGGTGAGGAACATATCCACCATGGCCTTGTCCTGCTGGAGCTCTTGGTGCAGGCGTTTTATGGCGAGCTCGAAGGCGTAAGTCTTTTCGTCGGGCCCGATCGTCGCCCGAAAGACCTCGGCCATACCGCCATGACCGATCTTCTCTTGCAGCCAATAGCGGCCGAAGCGCTGTGCCATGTGCTCTTTCAACATAGCAGACTATCAAAGGCCGCGCGCGCGAACGAGCGGCAGGCAAAATCACGAATTTTCGTGTCGCAAAATGACACACCATGCCCGCGCGTCCAAACTAAACCTCGAAATTTGGGGCTTTTTCACGAGTCGGGCGTGGCACAATTGTTGCTTTAGTCCTCACCCATGAACCAGGAAGACAAGCTCGCCTTGCTCGCGCTGCTCGCTGAGCACCTCACCCGTCCCGCCGCCCTCGCGAGAGAGCTCCTCGAGCGCAAAAGCCCGTGTGAGCTCGCAAAGAGCGCGGCTTGGCGCCCCAAGGTCCGCGCCTGGCGCGAGGCCGAGCGCTGCTGCTACGCGCTCGAGCTGCTCGACATCGCGTGCCTCGGGATAAACGAGCTGCCCGCGCGCTTTACCCGCCCCAACCCCAAGCCCCCGGCCCTCTTCGTCCGGGGCAACGCAAATGTCCTCGCGCGCCCGGCGGTAGCCATCGTAGGCTCGCGACAGGCGAGCGCGGGCCCTTTGAAATGGGCCGCCGAGCAAGCCCGCACCTGCGTGGCGCAGGAGTGGGTCATCGCCTCGGGCGGCGCCCGCGGCATCGACGCCGCAGCCCACCGCGCCGCGCTCGCGGCCGAGGGCGAGACCGTCGTCTACCTCGGCGTGCCGGCCGACAGGATCTATCCCGCGTCGCACCGGCGGCTCTTTTCGCGGATCCTCGAAAAAAACGGCGCCCTCGTCTCGGAGCACCCGCCCTTCGCCGCCACCGGCCCGTGGTGTCATGCCGCGCGCAACCGCCTCATCGCGGCCCACGCGAGCCACGTCATCGTCGCCGAGGCCGCCGAGCGCTCGGGCTCCCTCGGCACCGCGGCCTACGCCCGCCGGCTCGCGGTCCCCGTGTGGGTGCCGCCCGCGGACGTGGGCGGCGAGCAGAGCGGCCTTTCGATCCTGCTCGCCGAGCACGGAGCCCGCGTCCTCGCCCCACAATGCGGTTGCGATGCCGGACCGCGCGCGTTACAAGACGCGAGCGCGGGCGGATAGCTCAGGGGTAGAGCGCCAGCCTTACAAGCTGGATGTCGTGGGTTCGAAACCCTCTCCGCCCACCATAGCGACGATCTCCAGCACGTTACAAAGGGGCTTGCGAGAGCAAGTTTCGTTCATAATCCTTGACTCTCGACCACTTTCACCGTTTCCTTACGCCGTCATGCTCGAGTCATTTCTAGGCCTATTTTCTACCGATCTCGCGATCGACCTCGGCACCGCCAACACGCTCGTTTACGTGCGTAAACAAGGCATCGTGCTCAACGAGCCGTCGGTCGTGGCCATCTCCAAGTCCGGGGGCACCCAGCGCGTCCTCGCCGTGGGCGCCGAGGCGAAGCAGATGCTCGGCAAGACCCCGGGCAACATCGTCGCCATCCGTCCCATGCGCGACGGCGTCATCGCCGACTTCACCGTCACCGAGGCGATGCTGAAGTACTTCATTAACAAGATCCATAACCGCCGCTACTTCGTCCGCTCGCGGCTCATCATCTCGGTCCCCGCCGGCATCACCAACGTCGAGCGCAAGGCAGTGCGCGACGCGGCCGAGAATGCCGGCGTGCGCGAGGTGCACCTCCTCGAACAGCCTATGGCCGCGGCCATCGGCGCGGGCTTGCCGGTGCGCGAGGCGCGCGGCAACATGATCGTGGACATCGGCGGCGGCACCACCGACGTCGCCGTGGTCTCGATGGCCGGCATGGTCACGAACTCCAACCTCAAGGTGGCCGGCGACAAGTTCGACGAGGCCATCGTCAACTACGTCCGCCGCCATCACAACATGATGATCGGCGAGCGCACCGCCGAGGACATCAAGATCCGCATCGGCAGCGCCTGGCCCCAGAGCGACGTGAGCGATCCGCCGGCGATCGACATGAAGGGCCGAGATCTCATAAGCGGCGTGCCGCGCTCGATCGAGATCACCAGCCCCGAGGTGCGCGAGGCCCTGGCCGACTGCGCGCGCGCCATCCTCGAGGCCGTCAAGGCCACCCTGGAGAAGACCCCGCCCGAGCTCGCGGGCGACATCTCCGAGCGCGGCATCGTCCTCGCGGGCGGCGGCGCCAACCTGCGCGGCCTCGACACCATGCTGCGCGAGGAGCTCGGCATCCCGGTCTTCGTCGCCGACGAGCCGCTGCTTTCGGTGGTCAAGGGCGTCGGCATGGTGCTCGAAGACATGCCCGGCTACAAGCAGATCCTCCTCCACTAACGCCGCGCGAGCCCGATGAGCACCGCGCCCTCCATGATCCGCGTGCGCGTCACTCCCGAGCACGAAGGGAAGCGACTCGATTATTTCGTCGCCATGACGGCGGCGGTCTCGCGGCGCGTCGCGAGGATCTTCATCGCGAGCGGGCGCGTGCTCGTAAACAACCAGGTCATGCGTATCCTCTCGCGGCAAGTGCGCGCGGGCGCCGTCGTGCAGGTGTTTTGCGACGACGCGACGGAGGACCCCGCGCGAGAGCCCCTCGCCCCTGCGCTCCGCGTCCTGCACCTCGATCGCTACATCGTGGTGATCGACAAACCCGCCGGCCTGCTCTCCGAGGGCGACCGCGACAACCGCCCCACCGTCGAGGCCCTGGCCCCCATCTCGTTGACCGCGCTCGGCGAGCGTCGCGAGCACGCCCGGGTTTGGATCGTGCACCGACTCGACGCCAGCACGAGCGGAGTCATGATCCTCGCCCGCACCCCCATGGCCGCGCGCACCCTCGGCGAGGCCTTCCGCCAAGGCGAGGTGCACAAGACCTACCTCGCGCTCTGCTGCGGCCGCCTCGAAGGACGCCACACGGTAGACGGACCCATCGCGCGCGCCGAGCGCACCCGTCACGTGGTGAGCAAGCGCGGCAAGCCCGCGCAAACAGCGCTCGAGTCCTTGGCCGTAAGCAACGACGCAAGCCTCGTGCGCGCCGCGCCGAAGACCGGGCGCACCCATCAGATCCGTGTCCACCTCGCCCACCTCGGCCACCCCCTGCTCGGCGACGCGCTCTACGGCGGCCCCCGCTATCTACGCGACGCGACGCCGGCCATCCCCATCAAGAGGCCCATGCTGCACGCTCACACGCTCGGCTGCGCGCACCCGAAGACGCGCGCGCCGCTCTGCTTTACGGCGGAGATCGCGCGCGACTTCCAAGATCTCACAGACCACCTCGGGCTCGCGCTGCCCACCTCACCGGAGAGACCATGAGAAAGAAAGCCCCGGCGAAAAAAGGCCTCACCGCCAGCACCGCCGACAAGTTCGCGCTGTACGAGCGATCGGTGCAGGCCCCGGACAACGAGGTCGCCTTCCTCGATCGGGTGTTTCGCAAAACCCGCGGCCGCCGGCCGCTCGCCCTCCGCGAGGACTTCTGCGGCACGGGGGCGCTCTGCGCCGCGTGGGCGAAGAGCCACCTCGAGCGCACGGCGATCGGGCTCGACCTCGACGGCAAAACCCTCGCCTACGGCCAGAGCCACCACGTAAGCGCGCTCGGCCCGGCTTCGCACCGCGTCGAGCTTTGCCGCCGCGACGTGCTCACGGCCGGCCCCGAGAAGGTGGAGATAATCGCCGCCTTCAACTTCTCGTACTGCGTCTTCAAGGAGCGTGCAGAGCTCCTCCGCTACTTCCGCCGCGCGCACGCGGCGCTCGTAGACGATGGGGTGTTCGTGCTCGACGTCTACGGCGGCCTCGACTGCCAGAGCGAGCTCATAGAGCGCAAGCGCCTGCCCGGCTTCACCTACGTCTGGGAGCAAGGCCCCACGGACGCCATCAAGGGCGAGGCCATGCGCTACATCCACTTCGAGTTTCGCGACGGCTCGACGCTACATCGCGCCTTCACCTACGACTGGCGTATCTGGTCTCTCCCCGAGCTTTGCGACGCGCTCGCGGACGCCGGGTTTACGCGCGTCGAGGTCTACTGGGAGAGCTCGGACAAGCGCGGCCGCGGCGACGGCAAGTTCAAGAAGCGCGACGCGGCCGTAAACGAGCAGGCGTGGATCGCCTACATCCTCGCGTGGAGGTAGTTATTCCTTCTTCTTCGCCGCCGGCGCCGCGGCGCGCGCCGCCGCCCGCACCTTGCGCGAAAGGCGCGTAGCCCCGACCTTAAAGGTCTTGGCGATCGTCTTGTTGCCCGCCTTGCGCGCGGCCTTCGCCTTCGAC
>CAYXQW010000114.1:6126-8338 GCA_964466695.1 uncultured Bdellovibrionales bacterium | reverse complement strand
TCAACGTGGAGGACGACGGCACGGTTCAGGTCGCCTCCACCGACGGCGAGGCGGCCGAGCGCGCCATCAAGATGATCCAGGAGCTCACGCAGGAGCCGGAGATCGGCAAGCTCTACATGGGCACCGTCCGCAAGATCATGGACTTCGGCGCCTTCGTGGAGATCTTCCCCGGCACCGATGGCCTCATTCATATCTCCGAGCTCGCGAGCCGCCGCGTCAACCGCGTCGAGGACGTCTTGCAGGAGGGCGACGAGGTGATGGTCAAGGTCATCGGCCTCGAGAAGGGCAAGATCAAGCTCTCGCGCAAAGAGGCGATCGCCGACGAGGAGAAGCGCCGCGCGACCGATGCGGGCGCCCCCGAGGCATAAGCACCGCCGACCAGCCAACAGAACCGCGACCGTGAGGGCGTGGCTAGAAGAGTGCATACTGACCGCGCCCGGGTTACTCTATGAGTTATGACGCTGTTTAGGATCCTGGTCGTAGAAGACAACCCTGTCATTCGTGATCTGTTCCGCCTCGGCATCGACAAGCTACAAAACGAGATGGGCGGCGGGTCTTGTCGCTACGAGGTGGAGCAGGCGGGCGACGGCGGCTCGGCCTGGAAGTACCTGCAAGAAAACCCCGTGGATCTCTTGGTGGTGGATCTCTATCTGCCCGTGCTCAATGGTCTCGATATCATTCGCAAGATCCGTGAGACGCCAAATCTTCGCGCGATGAAGGTCTTGGCCATCAGCGCCAGCATCCACGACGCGCGAGACCGCTCGCTCGCCGCCGGCGCCGATATGTTCCAGCAAAAGCCTCTGCGCCTGTTCGATCTGCTCGGCGCCATCCGCACTTTGTTGCGCGCCACATAACGGTTTCGCCCAATTTCCGCGACATTCTTGCGGATCTCACCGTGCTTTATTACCTTCGAGCGCGATGCATCTTCTGTGGACCTTTTGGGCTTTGGGCATGCTCGCGGCTTCGCCGGGCGAGGTGGGTGATCATGCGACCACCCTCGTGGATATCGACGATGACAGCGCCGCCTCGCTCGCCGAGATCTTGGCGAGCGACGCGCTGTTGCAAGAGCAAAAAAACGGCAACGCCCCCGAGGATGGCCGGTGGGCTTTGCGCGACGTGTTGTGGCGAGACTTCGCGCGGTGCGTCGCCCCCGCGCGCGCGATAAACGAGCGCGCTGGTGAAGAGCTGCGGCTCATGCGTGATCCGTCGTGGCTCGAGGCCATCGCGTGGCAAGCGGCGGTCATGCGGCTGCGGATCATCCCGCCGCACAAGGCCCGCGAGGTCGCAAAGAGGGTGGCCTTCGATATCCCGCTCGTCGATCATCCGCTCGTCGATACCTACGTCGATTACTTCACCGGCCGCGGCCGGTGGTTCTTCGCGCGCTGGCTCAAGCGGGCCGACCGTTACATCCCCATCATGCAGCCTATCTTGGCGGCGCGCGGTTTGCCGCGCGACCTCGTTTACGTGGCGATGATCGAGAGCGGGTTTAGCTCCTCGGCCTTCTCGAGCGCGAAGGCCAGCGGATACTGGCAGTTCATCGCGTCGACGGGGCGACTCTACCGTTTGCGTAACGATGCCTGGGTCGACGAGCGGCGCGACTTCATCCGTTCTACCGAGGCGGCCGCCCAATTTTTAGGTGATCTCTATCGCGAGTTCGGTGATTGGCACCTGGCGTGGGCCGGGTACAACGGTGGTGGTGGGCGCCTGCGGCGGGCGCTCGCGAAGCACGGTGAGAAGGATTTTTGGGGTCTCATCGCGCACGATGGCTCTTTGCCGCGCGAGACCGAGCACTACGTGCCGAAGATCATCGCCGCGGCCATCGTGGCCAAGGATCGGGTCAAGTATGGCTTTGACTCACGAGATGCTTTGCCACCCCTCGAGTATGACGAGATCGAGGTGGAGGACGCGACGCGGCTCGACGAGGTCGCGCGCAGGTTCGGCTTCGATCTCCCGCAGCTTCGCGAGCTGAACCCCTCCTATTTGAAGGGCATAACGCCGCCGCGGCGCAGGTCCGTGCTGCGCGTTCCACGAGGATACGAGGAGGAGGTGCTCGCCTTTGTGCGCGATGCTAGGCCAGCAAAGCCTGTCGCGCAGGCCACGCACACCGTCGTCGCTGGCGATACGCTCTGGCGCATCGCCAAAAAACACGGGGTGAGCGCCACGGTTCTTCGCGAGCTCAATGATCTCGGGCACACGGCGCGGCTCGCCGAGG
>CAYXQW010000114.1:0-6040 GCA_964466695.1 uncultured Bdellovibrionales bacterium | reverse complement strand
GAGGCGGCGCAGCTAAGATCGCGTCGAAAAAGCACGTCGCGCCTGCGCCCAAAGTGACTGCCGTCGCGACCAGCCCCGGGGGAACACATCCTCGCGGCGGCGCCGTAACGAAACATGTTGTTTCACGGGGTGAGA
The DNA here is from genome assembly GCA_964466695.1 of uncultured Bdellovibrionales bacterium. GTDB lineage: Bacteria > Myxococcota > XYA12-FULL-58-9 > XYA12-FULL-58-9 > JAFGEK01 > CAYXQW01. The sequence continues at coordinate 5,905 of CAYXQW010000114.1, read as the reverse complement.
CGTTGTGGTCTATATCGCAGCGCTACGGGGTGAGCGTGGCGCAGATGCAATCGTGGAACGAGTTGCCAGACGCGACGGTACGCGCAGGCGAGGTCTTGCGCGTCCATCTGACCGCGGCAAAGGAGCCTAGTACGTGAGATCCATAAAGAGCAAACAAGTGATGTGCGCGAGCGTGCTGGCGTTGTCGATGCTCGCCCTGCCGCGCGAAATCGACGCGAGCGAAGAGCCCAACATGGAGCTCCTCATAACCGACAAGCTCCTCACCGAGCTGCTCGTCGCGGTGAGCCCGATAGAACACACGGTGAAAGGCGAGGCCCTCGGTCTTACGGGGGCGGGCAAGATACATATCACCTTGAGCAACCCGCAAGCGCGCATAAGCAGCGGCGCCGTGAAGGTGAAGATGGGCTTTCGCGTGCGCGACGAGAGCGGTCTTCTCGATCTCAACGGCGTCGCCACTCCAGATCTGCGTATCGTTGCCATGCCCGACAAGAAGCAGATAGAGGCGCGGTTCGTGCGTTTTCTGGTCACCTTGCCTGGCGGCGTGGGGGTGGCCCTCGATGGTTACCTCGAGCCTATCCTCCTCCCCGGGGTCTGGAGCAACGAGCTCATGTTCGGAGATAAACAGGTGGCGGCCGAGGCCGTGGCCAAAGAGGTCGTCCTCGAGCCCGGCAGGGTGCGATTGCGCGGCGTCGTCGTGTTCAAGCCCAAGCGCTAAAGCCGCAACAATTGCGCGTCGGCGACACGAATGTCATTGATGGCGCGGCGTGTCATGAGGCACACTTTCGGTAATCGGCAGCCAAAATATGGCGCGCCTGTGTAAACAAAGTGACAAAATTGTGATTTAATCATCGTTCTGGGAGCTCGAAGACAAGTCGAGGCCGCGCTGGCGCGATATTTGCTTGAAGCCGCACGAAGGGTTTTGATGCGCGCGGCGCACGGTCGAGAGGTCTTCGGGCTATTTTTCGGGGTACTGGATGCTGCGTAGGAATCACCGCTTTTTTCAGTCGATGCAGGCCATCCGTGACGCGGTGCTCGCTGGCGTAGCTTTTTGGCTCGCCTATTTGGTCCGTTTTTCGTTCCCCGAATATCTCCCGCACGAGACTACGCCCGAGCCGAGCGAGACCACGGCCGTGCTCATCATGGTCATGGTGGTCTGGCCTGCGCTCGGTTGGGCGAGCGGCCTCTATGTAAGTCGGCGGGCGCGCGGCGTCGCCTCGGAGATCTTCGATGTCTTTCGGGTCACCGTGGTGGCCTTCCTGGTCCTGGTCACGGTGACTTATTTCGTTCGTGATGTTCGTTATTCGCGGGCGACCCTGCTCTTTTGGTCCTGCCTCGCGTTCGGCATGATCTCGGTGGTGCGCGTCGGGGCGCGAGTTTTTCTGCAGCGCCTGCGCTCTCACGGCTTCAACCTCCGCCACGTCGTGGTCGTGGGTGACGGCAGGCTCGCGCAGCGGGTGATCGACGCCATCCACGATCATGGCGCCTTCGGGCTGCGTTTGGTGGGTATGGTGGCGAGAGCCTCGAGTCCTGACGGCGCGGCTCAAGATCGCGTGACCAAGACCCGCGTGCTCGGCACGGTCGACGAATTACCCAGCATCCTCGATCGCTACGACGTGGATCAAGTCATCGTCGCGTTGCCGGTAGACGAGCTCGGCGCGCTCAAGGGTATCATGGAGCTCTTGTCGCGCGAGACGGTCGATGTCCGCCTCGTCCCGGACTTCTACCAATACATGACCTTGTGCGGCAGCGTCGAAGAGTTCGGCGGCATGCCCATCATCAACCTGCAAGCCACGCCGCTCATGGGCTGGAATCTCGTCACCAAGCGGGCCTTCGATCTCGTGGTGGCGGGGATCGCGTTTATCTTGGCCGCCCCCGTCTTGCTAGTGCTGGCGGTCGCCATCAAGCTCACGAGCGCAGGCCCGGTGTTCTTTCGCCAGCAGCGGGTAGGCCTGGATGGGCGTGCCTTTACGATGTACAAGCTGCGCACTATGTGCATCGACGCCGAGCAGGGTGGGGCGGCCATGACCACGCCCGGCGATCCGCGGCGCACGTCTCTCGGCGCGTTTTTGCGGCACTTTTCGCTCGATGAGCTGCCGCAGCTCTGGAACGTCCTGCGGGGAGATATGAGCCTGGTCGGACCGCGGCCCGAGCAGCCTGCCTTCATCGACGACTTCAAGCGCGAGATCCCGCGTTATGCTCTTCGCCACAAGATCCGCGCCGGCATGACCGGTTGGGCGCAGATAAACGGTATGCGCGGGCGCACGAGCATCAGCAAGCGAATCGAGCTCGACCTCTATTACATCGAGAACTGGTCGCTCTTCCTCGACTTCAAGATCCTCTTGCGCACGCTCTTTGGCGGCTTCCTCTCGCCTAACGCATATTGAAGACAAGCGTTTGTCTCTTGCTTCCGAGCGCCGTATTCGTTAGAGCCCAAGCCCTCCTCGGCTGTCCCCATCGTCTAGCCGGCCTAGGACACCGCCCTTTCACGGCGGCGACTGGGGTTCGAATCCCCATGGGGACGCCAATCCGCCCATTCTCGCCTTTTTGAGACCACCATAGCGGCACGGGTTCCCACCCATCATTGCGGGGCTCTCCGCGAGCGTGCTTGCGGCGCGGATCGCGCTATAGAAATTAAGTATTGATTAGATGCCTGTTTGTGTCGTAAGCGTTTTTCGCCTTTTTTTGTTTATTTGGCGAAAATCAACTTAGAGAGGGCAATCCGGCATGCCTACGACCCGCACCCCCAAAGACGGCGATGCTTCACGCGAGCACGAGAGCAATATGGAGATTGGGAGCGCGCGCCCGCGTGTGTTGACGGCCCGCGCGGCGAAGGCCGAGGGCGCGACGGCGGCGGCCGCCGCGAGCGGCACGAGGGTCGCGCCGTCTTTGGCGCGTCGTTCGGTGCGGTCGGTGGATATCTTGAACCCCGCGGCCGGTATCCCGCGCGAGGTGCTTTGGCAAGAGCGGGCGTTGGCCTCGACGCGCGTGCACCTCGCGCTGCGCGAGGTGAAGAAGCAAATCGAGCTCATCTCCAAGCTTCCGTTCGTGACGCTGATGCCCGAGAAGCTTTTAGGCTCGCTGCGTCAGCCCAATGGCGGTCCGGCGGGGCACCTGCAGCTCGAGGTCACATACAAGGATCTCGCTTTCAAGAGTCACCAGCGGGTGACGGTGACCCGCGCCGACGGCGACTTCGTCCTCGCGCTCACGCCGCGCGGGTCGTTTGCGCGTGAGGGGATAGTGCTCAGGGTGCAGGGCGCGAACGGGAGCACGCGCGTGATCGTCTCCCCTGGCATGGTCGGGGCGAACGGGCTCCTTGGCAACGTCATGCTCGACAAGAGCATGGACCCTTTGCCCACGAGCGTGATGGCGAGCTTGAAGGATCTCTTGCCGTCGATGGACGGTACGGGAGGGCAGGAGAGCGAACCTGCCGCGGCCGCCGCGACGCCAGAGGTGCGGCTCGGGGAAGATGAAAGGTGCCGGCTCACCTTCGCTACGGACACCTCGATAGACAGGTTCCCGTTCTCCATCTTCGTGCGCCTCGTCGAGCCGCGGACGAGCATCGTCTCGCCCGCGATCCGCCTCTACTTGCCCGGGGGGAAGGCCTGGTTTCCCAGCACCGATTACTTCCCGCTCTCCGAGGGCAACAACGTCGAGGTGGATTACGTCGACCGCGTCCCCGTCGATCAGCCGATCAGCGTCGACGGCTTTCGTGATCAGCTCGTCGGGGTCGGTGACGGCACGACGGTGTCCCCATACGAGACGGTGGCCATGGCCGGTACGCTCGGCCTCGGCTACGTCGTGCGCATGGCCCAACAGTGGACGCCGCGCGGTTTGACCTTGGGCGACCTCGTCTACTCGTTGCCGCTCGCTCCCGGGGAGCAGCAGCGTGTCGCGATCTTCGAGCGGCGCGACACGAGCTTCGTGCGCGAATCGGAGAGCCTCGACGTCGCCGAGCGGCAGACCTTTGGGCAGGAGACCGACGCCTCGACCGAGGCCACCTTCTCCTCGGCCTTCAACGAGAACGTGCGCGGCGGCAGCAGCTTCGAGACCGAATCCGAGTCCTGGGCCGCGGGCGGGAGTATCATCATCTTCAGCGCCGGCGGCGGCGGCTCGTCGTCGAGCGGGTCGTCCTCGACCTGGCTCAACGGTCACCGCGACTATGCCTCGCGCGCTACGCAAGATGTCCACACGAGCTTGCAGCGCGTGGCGGCGGCGCAGCGGCGCGCGTTGCGCACGGGGATGCGGCTCGCGAGCTCCGAGGAGGCGATGGACGTCACCACCAAGGTGGTCACCAACCACAACCACACCCGCGCGTTGACCGTGCAGTACTGGGCGGTGCAGCGGCTCTACGACGTCACCACCAACGTTGACGGGGTCGAGCTCGTCTGCCTGGTGCCCTTGCAGGTGGTGCGGTTTCTGCCTGCCGGCCAGCCGTTGCAGCTAAGCAACACGACCGCGGTCGATACGCGCGCCGAGATCCTCACCCGCTATGCCCAGGTGAGCAAGCACGCGGATATCCTCGAGCGGGCGCTGCCGCGCAAGTACCGGTACGGCCTGACGTTGCTGCGCCAGTTCGTCGCCGATCCCACCGCGACCTTCCAGACGGTCGCGAACGCGGCCGAGGACGTGGTCCACTTCTCCTTGAAGGGCACCTTCTTGCCGTTCGAGGAGATCATGGTGAGCGCTATTACGCGCCGCAACACGCGCATCGGGCCGGTACGCTTGACTGGTCCCATCCCAGAGGTCCCCGACGCCGCGAGCGACCTCGAGCACGCCTTCGCCTCCAAGGAGGCCCTCTTGGGGTACCTGCGCGCGCGACGCGAGAGCGCCAACGTCGAGCTCGCCGGTGACCTTCGGGTGCCGCCCGCGCTCGCGCGCAATGACATCGTCGGCTTCGAGGTGACGCGGCGCTTCCGTAACCTCGACTATGATCTCATAAACCCGATCCTGCAGTCCGCGAGCATCTTCGGGGTGATCTTCACCGTCCCGCCCGACAAGATGATCACCGGCACGCTGAGGCTCTCCCCGGCGGAGCTCGAGCGCGAGCTCGCCGGCCCCTATGTCTTCGACTTCAACGCCAAGATCCACGCGCACGGTGGCGGCGCCGAGGAGAGCTATGCCGCGGGTTACCTCGACGAGGGCTCGCGGCACCGCCTGCCGCCCGGGGCTTTCCCCGTGCCGGCGCTGCAGCTCGCGCCCGTGCTCCGGTACTCGCAGCTCCTCGAGATCGAGCAGATGCTCCAGTATGTGGTGCGCAACACCGTACGCTACTCCAAGGCGGTCTGGCTCTCCTTGACCCCCGAGGAGCGCGCCATCATGCTCGAGGGCTTCACCATCGGCGTCTCGCCGGGCGGCATCACCGACGAGTCGCAGAACATCCCGCTGCTCAACTGCGTGACCAACCGCGTCCTCGGTTTCTTTGGCAACTCGATGATCATGCCGTTTATGATCCCGCAGCAGGTGGCCGAGGAGCTCAAGATAGACAACGGGCAGATCCAGGAAATCCTGACCGACTTCCACAAGACCGGCTTCTCACCGCCGCGCTCGACGATCGCCTTGCCCACGCGCGGGGTCCTCGCCGAGGCCGTCCTCGGGAGCTGCCCCTCGGCCGAGAAGATCGATCTCACTCGCTTTTGGAACTGGGCCGACTCGCCGGCCGACAGCGCCACCGAGATCGCACCTATCACCGTGCCGACGACAGGGGCCTCGCTCACGGCTGGGCAGCAAGCCCCGTCGGCGCTCACCTCGCTGCCCCCGCTCATCAACAACATCAACGCCAACCCGACGGTGCCAGGCGCGGACGGCGCGCTCATCGCGGCGCTGGCACAGACGGCGAGCGCGGAGAAGAGCTTCTCCCCTGAGTTTACCGGGGCGACCGTGCTCGGTACCCTCCTCAAGAACACGC
>CAYXQW010000113.1:3189-8342 GCA_964466695.1 uncultured Bdellovibrionales bacterium | reverse complement strand
GCCCGGGGCCGGCCTCCTCGATGCGCTCGCGCTTGTTCGCGTGCACCGAGAAGAGCCGCGCGGGCTTCTCCGTATGACCGAGGCGCGGGTTTAGCACCTCGTCGCCGGGCGCGAGGCGCCCGGAGTAGATGCGCAGATAGACCTGCTTGCGCCCCTGCTCCATCATCACCTTGAACGCGAGCGCCACGAGCGGCGCCTTCGGATCGGCCGGCCGCGCCGCGCGCGCGCCCGTGCCCGGGACCAGCCCCTCGACCGCTGGCAGATCGAGCGGCGAGGGCAAGTAGTCCACCACCGCGTCGAGGCAGGGCGGCACACCCTTGTCGCGCAAGGCCGCCCCGGCGAGGATAGGGACGACCCGGTTTTGTACGACGGCCCGGCGCAGCGCGGTAACGAGCGCCTCATCGCTCACCCTAAGGCCACCCAAGAACGCCTCCGCCACCTCGTCATCGAAGTCGGCCACAAGCTCGACGAGCCGCGCCCGCGCGCGCTCCGCCTCCTCTCGTAGCTCGGCCGTAAGCTCGCGCGGCGCCTCTTCGTCGAAGAACGTGGCGCCGCCGCGCACCACGTCGATCACCCCACGAAAGTCGTCGCCGGCGCCGATGGGCAGACATATCACCGCCGCCTTCGCCCCGAGGCGCGCCTCTACCTCCGCCACGACCGCGGCGAAGTCGGCACCCAGCCGATCCATCTTGTTGACGAAGGCGAGGCGCGGCACCGCGAACTTGTCGGCCTGGTGCCAGACGGTCTCGCTCTGCGGCTCGACGCCCGAGACGGCCGAGAAGACCACCACCGCCCCATCGAGCACGCGCAGCGAGCGCTCCACCTCGATGGTGAAGTCGACGTGCCCCGGGGTGTCGACGAGGTGGAGCTCGTGCTCGCGCCACATAAAGCTCGTGGCCGCGGCCGTGATGGTGATGCCGCGCTCGCGCTCCTCGGGCATCCAGTCCATCTGCGTGTCGCCGTCGTCGATGTCGCCCGCGCGGTGGATCTTGCCCGCGTGATAGAGGAAGCGCTCGGTGAGGGTGGTCTTGCCGGCGTCGATGTGCGCCACGATGCCGATGTTGCGGATCCGCGAGAGCTTCATCGCCAAGACCTACCGCGGCCCCTGCGCGATACGCTCGACCTCGGCGAACAGGCGATCGATGTTGAAGGGCTTCGCCAGCACGGCGACGCCCTGGTGCTCGGGCACCGCCCCCTCGCCCGAGATCCCGGAGACGAACAAGAAGCGCTCCGCCTGCCGCGGCAGCTCCGCGCGTACGTGCTCGAGCAGCTCGGGGCCGGTCATGCCCGGCATGAGCATGTCGCAGATGATGACGTCGAAGCGCGCACCTCCTCGCAAGAGCCGCAAGGCCTCCTCGGCGTCCTCCACCACCAAGACCTCGTGCACCGCGAGCGCGCGCTGGATCACGGCCCCGACCTGCGGCTCGTCATCGACGACGAGCACGCGGCGGCGCTCGCTGGGCGAGGGCGCACGCATAGCCTCGCTAACCTCGGAGGCCGGCTCCCCCCGCGCCACCGGCAAGAAGACGCGAAAGACGCTGCCCCTGCCGAGGTTGCTCTCGACCTCGATGCGGCCGCCCACCGCGCACACCACGTTGTGACAGATCCAAAGCCCGAGCCCCGTGCCCACGCCGACCGGCTTGGTCGAGAAGAACGGCTCGAAGATACGCGGCAAGACCTCGGGCGGGATCCCCGCGCCGCTGTCGGCGACATCGAGCTCCACCCAGTCCTGATCGAGCTCGCGCGCCTCGACGCGGATGGTGTGCTCGTCGGGGTTTCCAGGGGTGATCGACTGCGCCGCGTTGACGATGAGGTTCACCAGCACCTGACCGAGCCGCGCGGCGTTGCCCAAGACCGGCGGCGTCGGCGCGACCTCGACCTCGAGCCGAGCCCGGCGCCTGCTCTCGGCGCGCGTCAGGTTCACCGCCGCGCGCACCACCTCCGAGAGGTCCACGGCATCGCCGGCCCGGTCATCGGCGCGAGAGATGCCGCGCAGATCGCTCACGATCTGCCGCATACGCCGCGCGCCGTCGAGGGCCTCGGTGGCCGCGAGCTTAAGGTCGGACAGATCGCTCGACGCCTCGGTGGCGACAGGCCGCGCCTCGCACATGGCCTCGAGCCGCCGCGTCATGACCTCGAGGTTGCCGAGCACGTAGGTCAGGGGGTTGTTGAGCTCGTGCGCCACCCCGGCGGCGAGCGTCCCCACGGCCACCAGGCGATCGGTGATGGCCATGCGCGCCTGCAAGCGCCGGCGCTCGGTGAGATCGCGCCCGAGCCCCACCCACGCGAGCTCACCCTCGAAGTCGAGGCGAATACCTACCCACTCGACATAGCCGATCGAGCCGTCACGCCGTAAAAGCCGCCCCTCGAAGGGCAAGGAGCGGATACCGTCGGTGCGCGCCTCGGTGATGTAGTCGTGCATGAGCCCGCGCTCCTCGGCGGGCAGCAAATCGTCGAAGGGGCGCCCCACGAGCTCGTCGCGGCTCATCCCGAAAAAGCGCATGAGCGACGGGTTGACCCAGACCACCACCCCCTCACGCTGCACCAGGACGAAGTCAGGAGCCGTCTCGATGAGCGCGCGGAAGCTCGCCTGCGAGCGCTGGCTCGCCTCGTCGGCCCGCGCGCGATCGAGCGACGCGGCGAGCAAGCTCGCCACCGCCTCGAGGAAGCTTATGTCCTCGGGGGTGAACTCGCGCGACCTGCTGCTGTGCGCCCCGAGGACCCCGAATGGCCGGTTGCGGCCGTGGATCAAGACGGAGATGCTGCTCACCACCTTGGCGTCGCGCAAGCTCAGCGCCGGACGAAACCGCGTCTCTTCTTGTAGCTGCGCCACCAGCACCGGCAGGCGGGTCTCGAGGACGTAGGCCGCGTGCGTCGCGTCCGCGGCGGGCACGAGCGCCCCGAGGGCCGTGGCGCCGCCGAGGACGCTGCGTACACGGAAGTTCATGCCGCCGTCGACGACCTCGAGCACCTCGCAATAATCGATCTCGAGCGCGTCACCGATAGAGAAGGTGGCCGCCTGCATCAGCTCCCAGACCGTGGTCGCCGCGATCGCCGAGTGCCCGAGGCGAGCCAGGACGGCCTGCTGGCGGAGCTGCCGCGCGAGGCGCCGCTCGGCGAGCTGCTCGGACTCGGCGCCGTCCTTGTCGAGCTCCCCCGCGCTGTGCACCTCGGTCACCATTGGCACCCCAAAAACATGAGGATTGAATACGAAACCCCCCGAAAGCGCAAGGCCGCCGAGGTTTTGCGAGAGCGCATGACGGCTGCTACAAGACAGAGGATGCGCTTGACCAAGGACGCCCCGAGCCTCGCCGTCGGCCTCTGCCTGGGAGGCGTCATCGTCGGCTTCTGCGAGGCCGTCTATCAAGGCGCACCGAAGATCTACGCCGCCCTCCTCTACGGCTCGTTGTGGGGTGCCTTCGGCATCGCCTTCGCTGTGCTCCTCGCGCTCGTCTCCCGCGGCTCGCCGCGCAAGACCTCGCCCTTCTTCGCCCGCGGGCTCATGCTCTCGCTCGGCGTCTCTTTGGCCGTGCTCGCGCGCTTCATCATCTTTCGCGACGTGTTCACCGAGGACCCGGCGCGGGCCTTACACGCCACGGCCATCGCCATAGGCGCCGCCCTCGCCGTCGTCCTCGGTGTCGCCGCCTTCTTACGCATGCTGCATCGCTGGATCGCGACCGAGCCCTTGCTCGGCCCCTGGCTCTTTGGCGTGCCTTGCGTGGTCATCACAGCGTTCGCCCTCGTGGTGGCCCTCGCGAACGACGAGCGCCGAGGCGCGCCGCCCGCCGCGGCGGCCAAGCTCGGAGGGCGTGGCGTCATCCTCATCGTCGCCGACGCGCTGCGCGCCGACGCGCTCGGGGTCTACGGCGCGAAGCCTCACCGCGGCGAGCCCGGCACGGCGAACCTCGACCGCCTCGCCGAGACGGCGCGCGTCTTCACCCGCGCGACCGCGCAGGCCTCGTGGACCAAGCCCGCGGTGGCCTCGATCTTCACCTCCAAGATCCCGAGCGCCCACGCCACCATGGCCAAGGCGGCGCTGCTCCCGGCCGAGCTGCCCACGCTCGCGGGCGTGCTATCCGCCGCCGAGGTAAAGACGGCCGCGGTCGTCACCAACTACAACCTCGACCCCTCCTACGGCTTCGCCCGCGGCTTCGACCACTATGAGCACCTCGCCGCCGCGCGCTACCTCGGAGCGCCGCGAGGGGCCAACCGCCTCGCGGCCTACAACGCCTATCGGCTCCTGCGCGAGCGCTTTTTGCCCTTCGCGCGCGAGGCGCGCTTCTTCTATCGCTCGGGCGCGGATGTAAACCGCGAGGCGCTAAAGCTCCTCGACGAGATCGGCGACGACCGCTTCTTCCTCTACCTGCACTACATGGAGCCGCACGATCCATTCTTCGCCGTGACCGGCGAGTCTTACGCGCGCGTCGCGAGCCCGAGGCCCCCCCTGGCGTGGGCCGAGCGCATGCGATCGGCCTATCGCGACGACGTGCGGCGCCTGGACGATAGCCTGGGAGAGCTCTACGAGGCCCTGCAAGCTCGCGGGCTCACCGACACGACCACCATCATCGTCACCGCCGATCACGGCGAGGAGTTCGGCGAGCACGGCGGCTTTTATCACGGCACCACGCTCTATCAGGAGCTCGTGCACGTGCCTCTCATCATCGCGAGCCCGAACATGCTCCGCGGCAAGGACGACCGTCTGGCGAGCCACATCGATCTCGCCCCCACCGTGCTCGGCCGGCTCGGCGTGCCCATCCCCGCGTCCTTTGCCGGCCGGGATCTGCTCGCCGATCCCGGAACACCCGCCCTGGTGCTCTCAGAGGAAGACCACCAAGGTCACGTGCTCGAAGCCATGCGCACGAGCACCCACAAGCTCATCATCGCGAACCCGGGCAACCCGCGACGCCTCAGGCCCACGGAGCTCTACGACCTCGACCGAGACCCGCGCGAGCAATACCCGATAACGGATAATGAAGAGCTCTTGCGCCGGATGACCAAGACCATGCACGACGCGCTCGCGGCCGCCGTTGCCGGGTGGGAGGCGGTGCACGGCTTCGCCACCCGTACCGTGCGGCACCTCCACCTGGCGAACCCGGCCTTCGACGTCACCGTGGCGGAGGTGCTGCGGGCCCTGTGCGCGGGGCGCACGCTGG
>CAYXQW010000113.1:0-3179 GCA_964466695.1 uncultured Bdellovibrionales bacterium | reverse complement strand
GCGGCCAAGCCCAAAGAACGCAAGTCCGACGCCGCGACCCAAGCGGAGCTGCGCGCCCTCGGCTACGTAGAGTGACCCAGGCCAAGCTCGTCATCATCGGCATCGACGGCGCCGACTGGCGCGTCATCGACGACCTCTGTGCGCGCGCCGCGCTCCCCAACCTCGCGCGGCTCATCGAAGGCGGCCTTAGAGCCGAGCTTGGCTCGACGCCCATCGCGGCCACCCTGCCCGCCTGGAGCTCTTTTTTATGCGCCGCCGAGCCCGCCTCGCACGGGGTCGTCGACATGTTCGTCCACAAAGAGACCCCGGGCGGCAAGCGGAGCTACGACCTCTCGCCCGCGACCTCCACCTCGCACCTTTGCCCGACCTTCCTCGGCGACCTCGCGCGCGCAGGTCTAAAGGTCGCGAGCCTCGGCGTGCCTGCGACCTACCCTCCAGATCCCGCTTTAGACCTCTGCGTCGCGGGCTTCGACTCCCCGGGGGCGAGCGGCGCCACGTCGAAGGCGGTCTCGCCGGCCTCGTTCTACCGCGACGTTCGCCGCCTGGGCGGCTGGCGCTACGCAGTCTTCAACGAGCAGCGGGGGGGAGATAAACGCCTCGCCGCCATCGCGCCGGCGCTCCTTATGGATCTCGACGCGAAGGAGCGCGTCATCCTCTCCGCGTACGCGCGCGCCCCATGGGACGTCTTCTTCGTCCACCAGCAAGCCTCTGACACCGCCGGCCATCACCTCTGGCACACCTACGACCGCGCCTCGCCACGATTTCGCGGAGGTTATCTCGAAGACGCTCTACCTTCGGTCTATCGTCGGATCGACGCCCTCATCGGCGCCCTGCTCTCCCGCGTCCCCGCCTCTGCCCGCACGCTCGTCGTGAGCGACCACGGCATGGGCCCGGCCAGCGACACGGCCGTCTACATAAACCGCGTGCTCTTTGAGCTCGGGGTGCTGCGCTTTAACACGCGGCACCAGGGTCTGCGACGCGGCGCCGCGCGCGGCCTCTCCCTCCTCGCGAAACGCCTTACGCCCGCGCGGCTGGCGCTCGCGAGGCGGCTCTTGCCGGACGCCCTCGCCGCGCGTCTGCTCGGCGTGATGCGACAGCGCAACATCGACTTTCGCGCCAGCGCGGCGTTCTCCGACGAGCTCGACTACGGCCCCTCGGTGTGGATAAACCGCCGCGAGGTCTTTACGCACGGCGAGGTCTTAGAGCGCGACGCGAAGGCGCTCGCCCTACGCCTGCGCGAGCGACTCCTGGACTTACGCCACCCGCGCTCCGGCGCACCCCTGCTGCGCGCGGTCCATCATCGTGACGAGGTCTTCTCCGGCCCCTACGCCGAGCTCGCCCCGGATCTCATCCTCGTACCCGACCCTTCTTCGCGACCATCTTTCCTGCCGAGCCCAGGTCCTGGCCCCGTGATGCGGCTCCTCGAAGAGCACGAGTTCTCGGCGGGGCGAGGCGCGGGGATGCCCGGGGTACACAGGCACGAAGGCGTCTTCATCGCGCACGGCCCCGGCCTCGAGGCCGGGCGAGCACCAAAGCTCGACCTCGCGCACGCCGGCGCCTTGGTCTATACCATGGCAGCGCGCGCTGCCCCCGAGCGGGCCCTCGCCCGCCTGCCTGTCTTTTGGCGAGAGCTCGCGGCGAGGCTCGCGGGTGACGCCCCGCCTCTCACGTCCGTAGCCCAGGAGGCGACGCCGGCCTATAGCGAGGCCGAGCAGGCCATTGTGCTGCAACGCCTGCGAGATCTCGGGTATGTAGACTGACTTTATTCTTTACCGATCCCCTCGAAGTCGGCTATCTAGCTCCTTCAGGACGCGGGTGTAGCTCAGTTGGTAGAGCATCAGCTTCCCAAGCTGAGGGTCGCGAGTTCGAACCTCGTCGCCCGCTCCAATCTTCTCCTCCTCAAGGAGCACCATCCAAAATGAGCGAAGTGACCGACATCCTCTGGGGTCACGCGAGCCGCTGCTTGCGCGAAGGCAACGCCTCGGAGGCCTTGAGCTACCTCGTAGAGCTCCTCGGCTTCGAGCCGGACAACCGCCAGGCCCGCCTCGCCCTGGCCCTGGCCGTGGGCAACGCCGGCAACCCCGACGGCGCGCTTAAAGTCCTCCGCCTTCTGGCCGAGCGCCTGGCGCACGAGGGGCAGCTCCTCGCGGCCATGGTGGTGGTCCGCCACGGCCTCGACCACGCGGGCGACGACCCCGGTCTCTTACAAGTGCTGCGGCGCATCCACGTCCGCGGGGTGCGCGCGAAGGCCGGCAGCCTCAGCGTCCCGCCGCCTCTGCCGCGGCGCAAAGCGCCCGCGAAAACGCTCACCGCGAGCGCCCTGTCACAGCTCTCGCCAAAAGAGCGTCTGGAGCAGGCCACCGCGGCAGGGCTCGACTTACCCCCCGCCGGTCCCGCGGCGGTGCCGGTGCCGCTGCCGCTCTTTTGCGAGCTCGACCCCGAGGTGTTCGTGCAGGTGGTCAAGAAGCTCAGCTATCAGCGCGTCACGGCCGGCACGCGCTTGCTCGTCGAGGGCGCCCCCGGCGACTCGGTGCTCATCATCGCGAGCGGGCACGCGAGCGTCACGAAGAACGGCGCGCTGTTGGCAGAGCTCGGCCCGGGGGCGGTCTTGGGCGAGATGGCGTTGATCACGAGCGCGCCGCGCTCGGCCACGGTCACGGCCAGCGAGCCGCTCGAGTACTTCGAGCTCGCGCGTGCCGGTGTGCGCGAGCTCGCGAGGCTCGAGCCCAAGGTCGCCGAGGAGCTCCAGGCCTACTGCCGCGGTCGCCTGCTCCAAAACCTCCTCCAAAGCTCGCCGCTCTTCGCCCGCTTCGACGCAGAGACCCGTCTCGACATCCTCGGCCGCTTTTGCACCACCACCTTCGAGGCCGCCGAGGGCATCGTGGTGCAAGGCCAGCCTTCGCTCGGTCTCTACCTCGTAGCCTCGGGCGAGGTCGACGTCACCATCGCCGACGAGCTCGGCGAGATGATGAAGGTGGCCACGCTCGGCCCGGGCGAGGTCTTCGGCGAGATCTCGCTGCTCCGAAACCAGCCCGCGACCGCCTTCGTCACCGCGCGCGGCACGGTGGGCGCGCTCGTGCTCGCCGCCGAGGACTTCCAGGAGCTCTTGCGCGCGCACCCGGGGGTGCGCGAATACCTCGAAGGCTTGAGCGCCGATCGACTCAAGGCCTCACGCGAGG
>CAYXQW010000112.1:0-8357 GCA_964466695.1 uncultured Bdellovibrionales bacterium | reverse complement strand
GCGCCGAGCGGCTCTCTGTTCCCGGTGACGGTCTCTATTTGCTCGCCGACACACATATCGAGAGCGTCGAGGCGGCGGCGGCGGAGCTTTCGCCGCGGGTGCTCGTCATCGACTCGATCCAGACCGTGGGCTTAGCCGAGCTCGAGAGCCCCATAGGCTCGGTGTCGCAGATCCGCGCCGTCTCTCAGCGCCTGCTCACGCTCGCCAAGACCAAAGGCATCAGCATCTTCGTCGTCGGTCACGTAACCAAAGAGGGTGTCATCGCCGGCCCCAAGGTGATGGAGCACATGGTGGACACGGTGCTCTACTTCGAGGGCGAGCGCACCGGTCCCTATCGTGTGCTGCGGGCGCACAAGAATCGCTTCGGCTCGGTGCAGGAGATCGGTGTCTTCGAGATGATGAGCGAGGGCTTGGCTCCCGTCGGTAACCCCTCGGAAGTCTTCCTGTCGCAGCGGGCGAGCGGTCCGGGCGCCGTGGTGGTGACCTCGCTCGAGGGCTCGCGGCCCATCTTGCTCGAGGTGCAAGCCCTGACGAGCCCCGTGCTCTACGGCACACCGCGGCGTACCACGGTCGGCATCGACTCGCAGCGCGTGGCCATGCTCTGCGCGGTGCTCGATCGGCACGCAGGTTTCTCCACCTCGGCGCTCGATGTCTACGTGAACCTCGTAGGTGGTGTGCGCGTGAGCGAGCCGGCGCTGGATCTCGGGGTGGTGCTGGCTCTGGCCTCGGCGGTCTCGGGGGCCCCGGTCGCCAAGGATCTCGTGGTCATAGGTGAGGTCGGTTTGTCGGGTGAGGTGCGCGCCGCAGGTCAGCTCGCCGCGCGCATCGCCGAGGCGAAGGCGCTGGGCTTTCGTCGCGGTCTCGTACCCCTGGTGGATATCGAGCGCTGGCGCGGCTCCGCCGCGGAGCTTTCGCTCGTGGGCGTGAGCGATATCCGACAAGCGCTCGAGGCGCTCACCATGGGCGACGAGCGTTGATGAGGATGTACCGATCGGGCTTTGCCGTAGTATGAAGCGCTCATGAAGCTCCGTGGACCGAGGATTTTCTGCTTTGTCTCGCTCTCTTTCGCCCTCTTGGCCTGCTCGCGAGAGGCTTCGGTGATGAGCTCCCGCGCCGCCCATGAGCCCGTGACGCTCGCGCGCCTCGAGGTCGAACGCCTCGGCAGCGACAGCGACACGACGCGCGCGATCTTGGGCATGTCTTTCGATGAGGTCGCGCGGCGGCTCACCTCGCTCGTCTTCGATATCGAGAGCTCCTTCGTCTTCAACCGCGGCGGTGAGGAGCTCGAGCAGCACCATCGCGCCCAGGTTGCGCAGGACGCGAGCGGTAACTTCCGCGTCGAGGTGAGCACGGGGCAGAGCCAGGTGGCGTTGTACCTCATAGGCGACGATGTCTTCGTGCGTCAGGACACCGGCAACTTACGCAAGCGACCACGGCGCGAGGCCAACACCGATGTCTGGCGCGAGCTCTTGTGGTCGAGCATGCAGCAGAGCCTCGCGCTCTACTCCGGGGCCTTGCGTTTGATCGAGCCTCGCCACGAGACGGTCGCCGGTCGGGCCGCGAAGAGTTGGCGCTTGGCGCTCGCGCGTGGTGCCGAAGAGGGCGTGACCGTGCCCTTGGTTATCGCTCCCGGGCTTCATCTCTCCCCCGTCGCGAGGTGGCGCGAGCTCGCGCGCCCCTTGGCCGTAAAGGGCAACATTGTGGTGGATGAGGCCACGGGGGTCGTGCTCAAGCTCGCGCTCGAAGGTCGTATGGAGATCGCCGATCGTGACGTGCGCCCGACCCAGCTCACCTTACGGGTCGAGGGCGCGGTCTCCTCGCCCAACGCGGTCGCGGCCATTCGTGCTCCGCGGAGCGTCGATGAGTACGAGCGCAAGGCTCCGGTGTCGGATCCCATCGCTTTTATCCGTCGCGAGCTCGTAGCGGCCGGGGCCGAGGTGCTCATAAACCCAGCGGCCATACCCGCTGTAGAGGTGCAAGCTGATAACCCTTGATTTATCGGTGCCCGCGAGGCATTTGCCCGTTTTTCGGAGGTGCGGACTGAATACCGAACAAATAGCTCTGGCGCTCGCGAATTTAGCCTCGGAGCGCAAGGGGCTAGCGGTCGTGGCTATAGACCTTCGTCGTTACTCGAGCTACGCCGATTTTCTGGTCATCGCGAGCGGCACCAGCGACAGGCATGTTGGCGCTATCGCGGAGCACATAGAGGCGACCGCATCCAAGGATCTAGGCCTCCGCGCTATCGGCGTCGAGGGCTTGCGCGAGGGCACCTGGGCCCTCGTGGATTTTGGCGCGGTCGTGGTCCATGTCTTTCACGAGTACGCGCGGACGGTCTATGATCTCGAGTCCATGTGGAAAGACGCGCCGCGGCTCACGCTCGGCGAAGACCCCGTTTGAGGACGAGTCCTACGGCGAGCAGGTGTTGTAAGGCGTCGCGCTCGACGACACCGCTACGCAATTGGTGTGGCAAGGCGCGCCCGAGCTGGGATCGCACATCTCTATGCAGGTCCCAAAGATGCAAGCCAGCGCCGCGCTGCAGGTGTGATTGGCGAAGTCGCAAGAGTTGGCTTTTTGCGAGGGGAGCGTGCTCTGACTTATGCAGACCAAGCGCTCGGCGCTCGGCAAGCCCACGGGCTGGCAGTTTTCGATGGCCGGAGCCTTGGGGCAGGTGTCGGAGACGAAGCCCGTCTCCGAGTTGAAGCTCGCCTCGCAAGGCGTGAAGCACACCCCTGCTTGTTCACGCACCATGACACAGGTCTGGCGTGAAGAGCAGCGGCCGAGGTTTTGCTCGTCGCAATCGCTCTCTACGCAAGCGCCGCGGAGCTGCTGCGAGTTGGCGGGATCCGGCGAAGGCCTACAGTAAAACCCGATGGGGCAATCGGCGGAGTCCTGGTAGGCGTGCTTGACGTCGCAGATCTTGCGGCAGACCAGTTGCGGTTCCTCGGTGCATGTGGTGTTGCCCGGGCACAGCGTGGGGCCGCGCACGCAATAGTTGCCCTTCTCGCACTGGCCGTCGAGACTGCAAGTGCTGCCGGTCGGGATCGACTGATCTCTGACGCAGCGATCACCGAGGCACGAATAACCATCTGCTTTGCACACCATATCAGGCGTAGAGCAGAACTGGTTATTCTCATCCCAGTCGAGCAGTAAAGAGCAGCCGGTCATGAGCGCGGCCGTCGCGCAAAAATACGCGATCGAGAAAAGCTGGCTTAGGATCTTCATTGTTTCGCTCTCCAATATCGAGAAGACAGAGACGTTCTAGAAGCTGATGGCGGCTGTACCCATGGCGCCGCCGCCCGGCAATAAGGTCACGCCCCACGCCGTCTCCACGCTCGTTGTAGGAGCGCTCCCGCCCGTGTCGAGCGATGGCTGATAGAAGAGATAGGTGCCGACCCCGACCACGACCGCGACCACCCCGAGCGGAATCAAGACGTCACCGATCAAGGCTTTGGTCTTTCCCGAGCTGCGCAGAGACTTGGCCTCGTCGCTCTCCTGCACGACGTCCGCGAACTTGGAGTGATCGCGCGCCGCGAGGATGTAGAGCACGGTGCCGATGCCGCCGAGGGCGACGCCTCCCGAGACGCCGCCTATCAGCATCCGCTTGCGAAAGCGCAGGCACTCGGGAGTGACACAAGTCGTGGACGCCATCTCTCCCGGCGCGATCACCTTTTTTTCCAGCGTGGTTTGACCGAACTGCGTGCGCAGGAGGTTGTTGATCTCCTTGGCGAAGGTGTCGCCTTGGACATCGTAAGGGAAGAAGTGAGATACGGTCTTGAAGTGCCGTTTGGCTTTGAGATCGTACTGCGCCGCCCTGAGCCTGACCCGCTCGGTGTCCACACGCACCTCCACGGCGAAGAGGTGCTCGGCGCCGAGCAGGGATTCGAAGCGCAAGAGCGAGTCGTCCGGCAAGCCTTCCGAGGTGTCACCCTTGTTTTTGAGCACATCCATGCTGATGTTCGCGGCGTCAGTCAAAGAGTCGATAGCCTTCATGGGGCGCAGCACGCCGCTCTCGGCGGCCTCGCGACCGCTCGTGATCGTGACCACGTTGCCGTAGCTGCGATAGCCCTCCCGCACCAGCCGGACGTAGTGTCTGCCTGGTGTCAAACGCTCTACCGAGGCTGGTGTGATCCCGTGAAAGACCCCGTCGACATAGAGGGCGGCGTAGCTGGGGTTGGAGGTTATCGACAAGCTGCCCGGCGCCCGGCGTTTAACTTGATCGGCGGTTTTTTGGTACACCTGCCGCATGGCCGGGTTGAACAAGCTCGGATCGATCTCGACCGCGGGGTTTATGGCCAGAGCCTGCGCTAAACGCTCGGTGCCCGCCTTCTCGTCACCGAGCAGGATGTGCAAAGCGCCGACGAGGGCGAGGGCATCGGCGACCGGCTTGACGTCGGACAAGTAGGCGCTGTTCCTCTCGTACTTGCGCAGGGCCGTGTTGAAAGACGTGAACGCGGCCTCGACCTCCATGTTGCCATAGGCCGCCTTGCCTTTTTGGATGAGCTCGGCCGCTTCGAGCAAGGCCTTGCGCGCGTCCTGGTCTTCGACGCCGAGCACCTCGTTGGCGTCGATCACCTCGTAACGGCCGTCTTCGGCTAAGAAGTAGCGAACGTAATGATCGACGAAGGCCGCCGCGCGATCCGCGCCGGCGCCGGAGGCTCGCACCACCACGCCAATCCTGGTCGCCGCCGCGTCTTGCGACCATAGCAAGGTCATCGTGGCGATGAGCAAAAGAGATTTTCGTGGCGTACTGCCAAGCATCCATGACTCCATGACGTTATTGATTCAGGGGTGGACCGTAACATTGTCGCACAAGCTGTTCAAGGCTTGCGCAGGCCCTCGCGTGGGTCTTTGCAGCGCTCCGCAACTGAGCTAGAAATCGGCATGCTGAGAATTCTACTCATTATAGCTCTCGTCTATCTCGGGGTTCGTGCGCTGCGAGCGCTCGCGGCTGTGCGCCCGCGCGAGGAGCCATACAGCAGGAAGCGCGCGCCAAAGGTCTCGTCGCGCTCGCCCTACGAGGTCCTCGGTGTTTCGTCGTCAGCCTCCGCCGAGGAGATCCGCGCCGCTTATCAGATGAAGATGCGCGAGAATCACCCTGATCGGGTTGTCGGCATGTCTCAGGAGATCCGCGATATCGCCGAGCAGCGCACCAAGGAGATCAACGGCGCTTATGAGCGGCTCCGCAAGGAGTGGGCATGAAGTCGCACACGGAGTACCTCGCGTTCAACACCGAGGAGCGCGTGGAGCTCATCAACATCACCGCCGAGGTCGAGGCCGCCATCGCGAAGAGCGGCGTGCAAGAGGGCCTGTGCTTCGTGAGCGCCATGCACATCACGGCCGCCGTCTACGTCAACGACGCCGAGGATGGTCTCATCGCCGATATAAAGGAGTGGCTCGGTAAGCTCGCCCCCGATGCCGACTATCGTCACCATCGCACCGGGGAGGACAACGGCGCCGCGCACTTGAAGAGCTTGCTCGTGCATCATCAAGTGCTGCTGCCCATTACGCGCGGGCGCTTCGACGCGGGCCCGTGGCAACAGGTCTACTACGCCGAGTTCGACGGCAAGCGGCGCAAGCGTGTTATCATCAAGGTGATAGGTGAGTGACGAGGGAGGTCGACTTGTCTGAGCGAGACCTCGAGAAGATGGATGTAGCGTTGGCGCTCCCCGAGGTGCGCCAAAAGCTCGCGCGCAAGAGCTCCGACCTCATCTATGAGAGCGTGATGCGCGGGGGTGGAGAGCCCTTCGGCGCTCCGTTCGAGGTCGGGACCGCGAGCTTGACCGAGAAGATCGTCAAGCTGCTCAAGCTCGTGGGTTTCTTCTCCTTCGAGACCATGGAGAAGTTAGGTCGACGTAACCTGCGCAACAAATTTACCCGTCACGGCGCGGCGCCTTTCGTGGGCACCTATACGCGAAGGTCGCGTAAGAAGCGTTGATCTTCGCGCGGAGGCTATTTGCCCCGCCTCTTGCCCTTGTCGGGCTCTTTCTCGGCGGCGGTGGCCTTCGCCTTCTCGTAGTCCTCGATGATCTTGCGCACCGCCACCGCGTCGGGCGCCGAAGGCTCGAGCGAGAGATAGATGCGGTAGTGCTCGACCGCGTCGGCGGGGCGGTTTTGCTTCGCGCGCGCTATGGCCAGGCCGCGGTGAGCGCGCGGAAACCTCGGCAGCAAGGCCAGGGCCTCCTCGAAGCTCTTCGCCGCCTCGTCGAGCTGGCTCTTCTCGTAGGCCGCCTGCGCCGCGGCGAACTTCGCCATCGCTTTATCGCGCGCGGTCTCCACGACCACGGGCTTTTTATCGGTGGCCGTGATCGCCGCCACGATGTCGTCGCGCTTCAGCCAGGCGCCGACCCCCGCCCCGATCAAGGCGACGATGATGAGGATAGCCAGGGTCGGTCGTTTGCGCGCCGGCACCTCGGCCAGCTCCGCGGCGGCCTCGGAGGCGAGCAGGGTGACCTCCTTCTTCTTGGGGTCAGCGCCGAGCGTCGGCAGAGTCAGCGCGGGGAGCTCCATCTTTTGCGGCGCCGGGGTTGCTTTTTGCTCTTGGGGCGCGCGCCGACGCGGCGGCGGGCCCGCTCGTAGCGGCGGGGGCGCGCCTTCGATCGCGGGTTTTTGGGTGTCGTCGCGCGCCGCGTTATCCTCAGCCGGGCTCTGCTCGCCCGGGATCGCCGGCAGCTCGAACTGCGGGAAGGTCGGGAGCTTCAAATGCGCGGGCAGCGTGCTTGCGTCGAAGTCAGCCGTGGGCTCGCCGCTCGCCGAGCTCTCGGAGCCGACGAACGACGGCACCGAGAAGTCGAACGAGGGAAAGATCCCCGACGAAGGCGCCGGCGCGCGCTCTTTTGGGGCGGCGTCCTGCTCATTATCTTCTTCGTGCTCGCTCTTCGGAGCGTTGGAGTCGTCTGGCATAGTCATTGCCCGCACCACCGTGTCTTCTTCTTCGCCGCCTTTGAACTGCCGCTGATCGAACGGCGTTTGCAGGGGCTCACCTATGTTGGAGCCGGTGGCGAAGGTCATCCCGATCGCGCCATCGACTCCTAGATCTCTGCTATGCGCCGCGAAAGAGAGTTGTCCTCCGCAGATAGGACACGACCCCGAGGCCGTAGCGTCGTCCTCGGGGTCGCTTTGCGAAGTCTTGCAACAGGCGCAGTAACGTTCCATTGCTTCTCTCGAGTATAGGCGGGAGTAAAGCGTGATGCCAATGTCAACCGAGGATGTAGGCGAGCCAAGTCCTGGCGAACGAGAGCAGCCGCTGCGGCGCTATCCCCAAGATCAGAGTCGCGACCGAGGCCAAGAGCAAGCCCGAGCTCAGCCACCCAGAGCGCGTGATTTCTAAGAAGGAAGAAGCTTTGCCGCGCATGTACATCACCACGAGCACGCGCAAGTAATAGTAGGCGCCGATGGCGCTCGCGATGACGGCCAGGACGACCACGCCCACGCGCCCGGCCTCGATGGCCGACGAGAAGAGCGCGAGCTTGCCGAAGAACCCCGCGGTGGGAGGCACGCCGGCGAGCGAGAACATGAAGATGGCCATGGCCAGGCCGAGGGCCGGGTGGCGATGGGCGGTCCCGACGAGGCGCTCGAGGGCGAGGTGCTGGCCGCGGTCTTCTTTCTTTTCGAGGCAGAGCGCCACCCCGAAGGCGCCGAGCGTCATGCCGGCGTAGCCGAGCAGGTAGTAGCCGAGGGCGAAGAGCGAGGTGCCGTCCGGCTTGGCGACGAAGGCCACGACGCCGACCAACAAATAGCCGGCGTGGGCGATGCTCGAGTACGCCAGCATGCGCTTTAAGTCGGTCTGTCTTATCGCCACGAGGTTGCCGACGAGCATGGTGAGCACGGCCAGCACCTCGAAGAGATGAATGACCGCCGCGCTCGCCGGGCCCTTGGCGGTGACGGTGCTCGCGAGGAAGCGACAGAGCCCCGCTATGGCTGCTGCCTTGACGCAGACGGCCATGAAGCCCGTGGCCGGCGTGGGCGCGCCTTCGTAGACGTCGGGCGCCCAGAGGTGAAATGGCGCCGCCGCTACTTTGAAGGCGAGCGCGGCGAGGATGAGCACGACGGCGATTTGCCCGAGCGGCGAGAGCTCGCCCTCACGCAAGGCCGCGCAAAGCTCGGCGAAGCCGAGGCCTACCTCGCCGGTGAAAGCCGGCCGGAGACGGATTCGCAGATACTCCGTGAAATAGACCGATTCCGGCTCAACTACCCCGGACTTGAACCGGCAATCTGGTAGTATCCCGGCATGGGGGGGACATTATTATTTGAAAACCTCGTAAGGGAACATCCTTCATGCTCACAGGCTACCCGCATTTCCATGTTATGCTTCTCCGGCTGTTTTTTCTGTCACCAACCTCATGCAGGGTTTTGTCATT
>CAYXQW010000111.1:2186-8438 GCA_964466695.1 uncultured Bdellovibrionales bacterium | reverse complement strand
TGCGCGACAGCGAGGAGGGGCGGCTCATCGACGAGATCCTGAACACCGCGAGTGAGCAGCCGCGCGCGGCGAGCGAGACGACGACGTTCCGCGACCTCGTGCTCGCCCTCGCGGCGCGTGAAGACCAGGCGACCTCGTGACGTTCGTGTGCAATTGACATAAGACAACGCAAGCGAAAATATCCTCCCGAAAGCGTACCGAACTCACAAAACCCCCCAAGGCCACAGGAGGCCTCATGTTCATCGTCACGGTCACAGAGAAGGGCGGGCACAGTCAGATCTTCGAGTTCACGAAAGACGAGATCTCCATCGGCCGCATCCCGGGCAACGACATCATGTTGCCGAAGAGCAACATCTCGAAGAAGCACGCGCGCATCAACCGCGGCGACGACGGCTTCGTGATCACCGACGCCAAGAGCACCAACGGCACCTACGTAAACGGCACGCGCCTGAGCGCGCCGCAAGCGTTCGGGGAGGATGATCACATCATAATCGGCGACTTCACCTTGGATCTCCGCTTGAGCGACGGCCTATCCGCGCCCGCAAAAGCCGCGGAGCCCTTCGCCGATGATTGGGCCGAGCCCGAGGACAAGGCCGCGGCGCCCTTGCCCACGAACACCGACCTCGACAACAGCTCCACCGTCGGCAACCTGCCGCAGCAAGACGCGCCCTTCGCCGAGTCTCGACTCAGCGCGGCCCCGAACGTCTCCGGCCAAGACCAGGCGCAGATCGCCGGCATCATCGAGGGCTTGCTCGCCGACGACAGCGTCGAGGCGGTGATGATCAACGGTCCCGGCGCCATCTATGTGGAGCGCGGCGGACGCCTGCAAAAATCCTCACACGCCATGACCTCGCGCGCGGAGGTAGAGGCCGTGCTCACGGCGCTGCTCGCGCAAGCTCGGCATAAACCCGCAGCCGGCGCGTCCTTCGTCGATGTCCGCCTGCCCTCGGGCACGCGACTGCACGCGGTGCTGCCCTCGCTCGCTCCCGCGGGGCCGTGCCTCACGCTCCACCGCCCCAATCACCAGCCGCTCCGCGTCGACGACCTCGTGGCCGGCGCGACGCTCACACCCGAGATGGCGGGCTTCCTCGAGACCTGCGTCGCCGCGCGCCGCAACATCCTCATCTGTGGCGGGGCGAAGGCCGGCAAGACCACCTTGTTGAGCGTGCTCGCGAGCTCGATCCCCGCCGAAGAGCGCATCATCACCATCGAGGAGATCGCCGCCCTCAAGCTCGAGCAAGAACACGTCGTCTCCCTCGAGGCGCCGCCTGACGGCGGCGGCACGCTCGTGCGCCACGCCCTGCGCATGCGCCCCGAGCGGCTGTTGATCGATGACCTCGACAGTCAGGAGGCCGGCCCTCTCGTGCACGCCATGGCCAACGGTCACGACGGCACCATCGCCACCTCGTGCGCGAACGGCGTGACCGACGCCCTCCGCCTGCTCGGAGACCAGATCGCGCTGCACGGCGTCGGCCCTTCACCGCGCGCCATCTTGGCGCTCGTCGGGCGCGCCGTCTCGATCATCGTGCACCTCGTGCGCTTCATCGACGGCTCCCGCCGGGTGGTCGATATCTCCGAGGTCCATGGCGTCGAGGGCGAGCGCTTGGTCACCGAGCCCATCTTCGTCTTCACCGCCGAAAGGTTCGATCAGAGCGGTAAGCTCGTAGGGACGTTCGCGCCCACCGGGGTGACGCCTCGCTTCCTCTGCGAGCCTCATGCCTTGGGCATCGGCGCCGACCTCGAGATCTTCAAGCCCTAGGAGAATATGGAGTCCTGGGTCATGATATGCGTTAGAAGCTCTCTCCTCCTCGTGTTGTTGCTGCCAGCTTTGGCCGCGGCCAAGACGCCCTTGCAGCGCACGCAAGAGCTCATCACCACCTTCCAAAAGCTCGAGACCGCGCGCGACGGCAAGCCGCTCGACGACGAGGCCGCGGCGAGAAACCAGATAATCTACAAACAGCTCGACGACTTCTACGACTTCGACACCCTGGCCTCGGCCCCCCTCGAGCCTTACGCGTCGAAGCTCACCCCGGCAGAGCTTTCGAAGATCAAGCCCATGTTCGAGGAGCTTTTGCGCCTCGTGGCCTACCCGCGGTCGGGCGACTTCTTGACCCGGGCGAAGTACAAGCTCGCGGCCACCGAAAAGGCTACCGATATAAGGATGGACGCAACAAACCCTCGCGAGGCCACGAGCACCAACGTCACCTTTCACTGGCAAGAGAAGAACGGCGCCTTACGCATCGTCGACGTGAGCTTCGAGGGCGTCTCGCTCATCCTCGACTACAAGAACCAGTTCGACCGCATCATCGCCCGCGAGGGCGGCGCGGGGCTCGTAAAGAAGCTCTCGACCCGCCTACAAAAAGCGCGGACGCGCTAGCACGTACGTGATGCCAACTATCACGCGCATAGCCCTCGTCGCGGCGCTCGTCGCCACACCGTTCAAAAGCTCGGCCGCGCCGCTCGACGTCGAGGGCTGCGTCGCCACCGCGCTCAAAAAGAGCGCCCTCGTCGAGCAGGCCGAGGCGCGCGTCGCGCAGTGGCAGGCGCGCCTCCGCGAGGTCGAGGCCCTCTACTGGCCGAAGCTCCGCGGCATGATCTTGTTGAGCCCCATGTTCACGGTGCGCGGCGACATCACGCACCACGAGACCTCTTGGCGTGCGCTCGACGATTGGGGCCCCTACACGCGCCTCGAGGCCACGCTCGCCCTGCCCATCTACACGTTCGGCCGCGCCGAGGCCGGGGCGCGCGCCGCGACCGAGCGCGCGGCGGTGGAGCGCGCGCGCGTGCGCGCGGTACGAGACAGCGTCGCGCTGGAGGTCAAGCGCTTCTATTATATGAGCCTCTACGCCACGAGCTTGCGCTCGGCGCTGGGGCAGGCCGAGCGCACGGTGCAGGAGGCCATCGACTACGCCGAGGAGGCCTTCGCCGCCGGCACCGGCGAGGCCACGCAGATCGACATCGCCAAGCTGCGCTACGCGCAGAGCGAGATCGCCATGGCCACGGTCCAAGCCGCAAGCGGCGCCGAGCTCGCCGCCCTGGCCTTGCGACACACCATGGGCCTCGACGAGCACGCCGAGCTCATGCTCGCCGACGAGGTGCTGCCAGCGCTCCCTGCCGCCCCCGAGCCCACGCTCGCCGACGCGCTCGGCGCCGCCGCAAAAAACCGCCCCGAGTGGGCGGAGATCGAGCACGGCAAGAAGGCCGCGCTCGCCCTCGCCGAGGCCGAGAAGCGCGCCCTCGCCCCCACCTTGATCTTGGGCGGCATTCTCAGCGCGGGCTACGCACCCACACGCGACGCGGCCAACAACCCCTATGCCTTCGATCCCTACAACCGACTTCAAGGAGGCGTGGGCATCGGCCTCGACTTCAACTTAGACCCGGCGTCATCTGCTGCCAAAGAGCTCGCGGCCCGCGCGACCTACGATGAGGTGCTCGCAAGCGAGCGCTTCGCCAAAACAGGCATCCCCACAAAAGTGCGCGCCGCGCACGGGAGCTTGATCGAGCAGCGACGCCTCGTCGCCATCGCCGAGGATGGGCTCGGCGCCACCAGGCGTTGGCTCACCTTCGCCAGCACCGCCTACACCACGGGCGTGGGCGAGGCCCGCGACGTGCTCGAGGGCGCGGTGTCTTATCTGCAAGCTCGCAAGAGCTACTTCGACCACGTAAGGGGTTACTTCGTGGCCCGCGCCGAGCTCGCGTACGCTACCGGCGAGTAAGGGCCCCCTACTGCTCGCGAACGCCCGTGCAGGTGGGCGTCAACAAGAGGGCCTTCAAAGCGGCCTTGCAATCGTCGCGGATGCTCTCGCCGCGGCCCTCGGCGGCCGCTTTGAGCCACTTCTCACGACTCGCTTCCAGGTCACGCTTGAAGGGGCCCTTGAGCTCGAGCGGCGCGTTGGCCGCGCACTTCTCCATCGTCTCGAGGTACTGGTCGCACTCGGGGATCCCGACAGAGGTCGGGCCGTCGGCCTCCCGCCTGGAGCAAGAAGCCGACATGAGCAACGAGCCCGAGACGACCGACATCGCGACCAGAAAGCATAAACTTCTCATAGGGTGCTCCTCTCTAGTTAAGGTTATCGTCGACGCTTCTTGTAAGGTTTGGCTCGAGCCTTCTTGCCGGGAGCCTTGGCGCCGAGCCCCCACTCTTTCTCGAGGGCCGAGCCCTCGCCGTCTTCGATCGCCGCGCAGATGTTCACGAGATCCGCGAAGGCTATCTCCTCGCTCTTCCTGTCATCGGACAGGGAGATCGTGAGCGCGTGCACCTCGGTCTCGTTCACCTCGTGACAAAAGAGCGAAAAAGGCAGGCGGTAGCGGAGCTCGACATAGTCGTACGGGGCGATATGCTGCTTGACATAGCTCGCCCCGAACCGCGCGCCGGTGGCGGCGATGACGGCCTCCTTCTGCTCGTCGAGCGAGACGAAGCGAAACTCACCCGCGGGGATGCTCCCTTCGGCGATCACTCGCCGCGCGCGGCGTTCGTCGATGCCCTCGAGCTTATAGCTCGGCACGAGAGAAGCGCCGGGCTCGCGCAGCATGGTGACGCGGCCTACGAGCGCGGTGCGCGAGTAGCGCTGCTCGAACTGCAACTTGCCGTACGTGAGCGGCGCCTCGAGCGGCGCCGGGCTACCCTTCGCCTCATCGCGGCGCCGGGCGAAGGCGGCGCTCGGTTCTTTGATGCCGGCCAAGCTACCAGCGACGGCCTTCGGACCCGAGGTGAGGTACTCGATGGGCAACACGTAGGTGAGACCCTCGCCGAGGGAGAAGGCCACAAGGCCCACGAGGCCGCCGCCAGCGTCGAAGACGCCGCCGCCCGAAATTTCCTTCGGCGCCGTCGCGGAGAGCTCGATGTAGCTTCGACCCTCGTGCGCGCGAAAGCCGGTCACCTTGGCGCTTCGCACCGCGGCCTTGCCCGCCTCATCGAAGGCGACAAAGAAGAGCTTTGCGCCCTCTGTGAGCGCGCCGCTGTCGCCTAAGGGCGCAAAGCCCTCGAGCTTTCCTTGCACACGCAGCAACCCGAAGTCGCCCTCGCGGCGCACGAGCCCGAGCTTGTAGGGGCGCGCGAGCCCGTAGAGCTCCGCCTCGCCGCTCGCGGGGACGGCGCCCACGTGCCCGAGCACATGATCCTTCGCCACCAAGACCCCGCCGCGGGCGACGAAGCCGTTCGAGATCTGCGCGGCGAAAGCCAACGCCGCCTCGGACCCGGATTTTTTGGCCTCGCAGCCAAGGATGAAGAACAGCCCGACGAGCAAGAGCTTGCGCATGGCGACCTCGCTTTGAGGGCCATTCTACGACACCCGCGCCTCGCGGTTAATACCGAACCTGCCAAACCTTCGTGATCACGGCATGAGCACGAACTTGTAGCCCGCCCCGCGATGCGAGACGAAGTGCACGGGCTTCTCGGCGTTGGGCTCGAAGTGCTTGCGCAACCGTACGATGAAGTTGTCGACCGTGCGCGTGTTCGGGTAGTTCCCGAGCCGCCACACTTGCTCGAGCAGCTCCTTGCGCGAGATGACGCGACCTACGTGCTTCGCGAAGTAGCGGAGCAGATCGAGCTCGAGCGTGGTGAGCTTTATCGGTGTGTCGCCCACCACGACCTCCTGCGTATCGAAGTCGACGCGCGCGCGCGCGAACTTCAGCACGGCGTGCGCCTCGCCGCCGTCGGCGCGGACATCCCAGCGACGACGACGCAACATCGAGCGGACGCGGGCCATGAGCTCGTCGAGATCGAAGGGCTTCGGGAGATAGTCGTCCGCGCCCGAGTTCAGGCCGCGGATACGATCATCGGCGTCGGTGCGCGCGGTGAGCATGAGGACAGGGATGAAGTTGTTGGCCTGTCGCAAGCGCCGGCACAGCTCGAACCCGTCGCCGTCGGGCAGCATGACGTCGAGGATGATCGCGTCGTAGACCTCGGCGGCGACGAGCCGCGCACCGACCTCTCTTATGGTGCGCGCCACGTCCACGCTGTAGCCCTCGAGCTCGAAGTTGAGCTTGAGCCCGGAGGCGAGGTGCTCTTCGTCTTCCACCACGAGCAAGCGAGTCTCACGCTCCGTCACCTGTCCACTCCTCTGCTCTGTTCTCGTATCTCCACGAAGACCGAGGTCCCGCGACCCGGTCCCTCCGAGCGGACGCAAAGCTTCCACCCGAGGCGCCGCGCCAAAGAAGCCACCACGAAGAGGCCGAGCCCGGTACCGCGCTGCGCGTAGACGGCCTCGCAAGGCACACGGTAGAAGCGATCGAAGATGCGCTTCCTATGTT
>CAYXQW010000111.1:0-2176 GCA_964466695.1 uncultured Bdellovibrionales bacterium | reverse complement strand
TTTGCGGGATCCCGATCCCCTCGTCGCGCACCTCGATGACGACGCTCTGCTTGCGCCGCGCGGCATAGACAAAGACGCGCACGGGGCCGTCGGAGTACTTGATGCTGTTGTCGAGCAGGTTCTTGAGCACGGTCTCGAGCGCGGTGGCGTCCGTCCACAACCGCAGCTCCTCGTCGATCTCGAGCGTCAAGTCCCCGGGCGAGAGGCCACCTCTCCGGGACAAGGCGTCGCAGCAACGCCTCACCGTCTCGAGCAGGCACACCTCGCAGAGCATATAGCTGCGCCGGCCGTGGCTGATGCGGCTCGCCTCGAGCACGTCATCGATGAACACCGTGAGACGCTCGACGTCCCCGAGCATCATCTCGCGAAGCTGCCGATGCTGCGGCTCCGAGATCGCGGGGCGCGCCATGGTCTCGAGGCACAGCTTGAGCGAAGCGAGCGGGCTCTTGAGCTCGTGGGTCACCGAGTCGATGAAGGTGGTCTGCCGGCGCACCTCGAGGATCTGTCGCACCAGGAACACGCTGAACAAGACCACCACGCTCAGCACCACGCCGAGCGAGACGAGGCCCGCGACGAGCAGCCAGGTGTGCTCGACCACCTTCCGCGTGAGCGCGATGTTCTGCACGCTGACGAGCGTCCAGCCGACGAGCAGAAAGATGGTGAAGCCGACGGCGATGCTGCCGAGGATGATGGGCAAAGAGATCGACGGGTAGTAACGAAAGAGCTTCATGACTCGCCCGGCAACCGAAAGAGGCGACGGGCGTTGTCGCTCACAAGCTTCGCCATAGCCTCGGTGGTAAAGGCGCGCAGGCTGGCCATGGCAGCTATGACCTCCAGCACGTACCCCGGCTCGGAGCGACCCGGTCGATGAGGCGCGGGCGTCTGATCCGGGGCGTCGGTCTCGGCGAGCAGCCGCTCCGCGGCGACCGCGCGGAGGCTCGCGTGGACTTTGCGCGCGCCTTGGAAGGTCGCAGGCCCGGCGAAGCCAAAATAGAGGTCGTCGTAGCGAAGCCTCCGCAAGAGCTCGACGCCGCCGCCGTAGGAGTGGATCACCCCTCCCCGCGGCGGCAAACCCACCTCCGCGAGGATATCGGCGAGGAGGCCATAGGCCTCGCCGCCGCGCGCGTGCAAGATGATGGGCAAGTCGAGGCGAGCGGCCAGCGCCAATTGCTCGAGCAAAACTCGCCGTTGGCGCGCGAGGCTCGCGCGCTGCAAATCGATCGCGGCATCTATCCCGCACTCGCCGATGGCGACCGCGCCGGCTTCGCGCGCGAGGTTCTCGAGTTCGAAAAGCTGCGCCTCATCCATAGACGGGGGCGTATCCGGCAAGCTCGCGGGGTGGAGCCCGAGCGCGACCGCGCAGCGTGGCCGCCGCACGGCCTCGGCGAGCGCGAGGATGGGTGCCCAGCTCGCCTGCGTCACCGCGGGGACGATGATGTGTCGAACGCCACGCGCGTATGCACGCGACAACACCTCGGCGCGATCGCCGTCGAACGCTTCGCTATCTATGTGACAGTGAGAGTCGATGAGCACACCCGTTCGCTATCACAGCGCAGCCGGGCCTGGACAGGCACACCGTGCTTTCTTGCTTGTACGTGACGGCGCTGCTAAAGGGGGGGCCGTCTACATCGCTTGTGCATCGTCTTGCTTGAGCGCTGTCGCGCTCGTCCCAGGTCCAGTGGACTTATTCCCGGGAACCCTGGCACGAGACTTACTGGAGCGGGGTCGCGTGCCCCGGTGGAGTGTTCTTTTCATGGGTAACAAGTTGTTTATTGGCGGACTTAATTACGACACGGGCGATGACGGGTTGCGCGATGCATTCGCGAGGTTTGGCGAAATTGTCGAAGCGAAGGTCATAACCGACCGTGCCACCGGAAATTCACGTGGCTTCGGTTTTGTCACCTTCTCGGATGGCAATGCCGCGCGCACGGCCATCTCAGAGATGAACGGCGCGGTGCTCGAAGGTCGCACCATAAAGGTGAATGAGGCCGAGGAGCGCAGCGGTGGCGGCGGCGGCGGTGGCGGCTTCGGCGGCGGCGGCGGCGGTGGTGGGCGCGATCGCCGCGGCGGCGGTGGTGGCGGCGGCGGTGGTGGGCGCGGGCGCTACTAGCCCCTAGCTCGTGCTTTTGGGCTCGGCCGATCGAACAAAGATCGCGCCGAGCCCAAGAGCTTTGCG
>CAYXQW010000110.1:0-8472 GCA_964466695.1 uncultured Bdellovibrionales bacterium | reverse complement strand
TCTTCGGAACCTCGATGCCGAGCTTGTTCATCGTCTGCTTGAAGATCAGGCGGTCCTCGCCGCGCTCGATGGCGTCGAGCTGCACGCCGATCACGCGCACCGCGTAGCGGTCGAGCACGCCGGCCTTGGCGAGCTCGGAGGCGAGGTTTAGGCCCGACTGTCCGCCGAGGTTCGGGAGCAGCGCGTCCGGCCTCTCCTTGGCGATGATGCGCGTGAGCGAGGCCACGTTCAGAGGCTCGATGTAGGTGGCGTCGGCCATGGCGGGGTCGGTCATGATGGTGGCCGGGTTGGAGTTTACGAGCACCACCTCGTAGCCGAGGCCCCGCAGTGCCTTGCAGGCCTGGGTGCCGGAGTAGTCGAACTCGCAGGCCTGGCCTATCACGATGGGGCCGGAGCCGATGATCATGACTTTCTTGATGTCTTCGCGTCGGGGCATGGGGTCGAGCTCCTCGGGTCTTGATGCGGGACAGCGGATAGCGTGATTTGGCGAGGAGGGGAAGAGAGACCGCGCTCAGTTGGCCGAGACGCCCACCGCCCAGATCTTGTCGGGGCGCGGGCCGCTCGGCTCCGGGCTGCCGCCGTAGCGCGAGGCTACGAACAAGGCGCCGCTCGCCACCACGACGCCCGAGGCTACGCCCCAGACCCAATACTCCTTGTACCAGGGCTTGCTCGCGACAGGCGCGCCGTGCGTCGCTGGCCGCGCGTAATCGGGCGTTGCGCTCCCGGAGATAGGCTCGAGCTCTATATTCGTGTCGTGTGCCTGCTCCGCCGCGTTCTGATCTACCGGCACCAAGGGCTCCAAGGCCAGATCGCCAGCTTTTCCCGCGGGCTTCTTGGCGCCCGCGGCGGGGATCGGCGCCAGCGGCACGAGCTCGAGCTCGTCGCCGGCGCGTGAGCCCTTCTTCGCCGCGGGTTTCTTCTTCGTGGCTTTTTTGGGCGCGCTCGCGGCGGCGATCGGCTCGAGCGCCAAATCGCCCGACGCGGTCGCTCCCGCGAGCTTCTTCAAGCGCGCGTCGACTCTATAAATAGCGCCCGGGCTCACCGAGAAGACCTGTCGGTGTTGATCGTGGCCGTCGGCTGTGACCACCACCGCGCGGCGGCCGATGGGCAGCTCAAACTCTCCGGGGGCGTCGCCCACCACCTTGCCGTCGATGCTTACCTTGGCCGCGCCCACGTTGGCCGTCACCTTCAAGATCCCGGAGACGGGTAAGAGATCCGCGATGAAACGCGCCGTGGCGCCGGCCTTAATCGTGACCTTGCTGCTGTGCTCCAAGAAACCGAGCTTGCTCACGACCACGAGGTGCGTACCCGCGCGCACGGTCAAAGGCTCGAGCGGCGTCTTCCCCACCTCCTTGCCGTCGAGCGTGACCGTCGCACCTTTTATCGCGGCCTGCACCACGAGCTTGCCGTTCGGGGCCGCCGAGGCCACAGGCGATAGCGCTAGCATAACGAGCCCCGAGGCGATCCATGAAATATGCGCGGCCCTCGCGCCAAGGCTCATCGACATGCTGCCACCCTACGCGGCCTACGCCGCTCAATTCGCCAAGTATATTCGTACGCCATGCTGTTTGTGTTCGGCAAGCTCGTCTGTGAAACGCTTGAAGTCGTCCCACTCCTTTGCGGGGACCACCCGCGCGTTGAGCCGCAAGCGCTCCGAGCACAAGAGCGTACGCTCTTTCTGCACGCACGCCCCGCTGTAGTCGGCGTGCTTACGTGCGAGGCGCGCCTCCGGCAGCGCGTCGCTCGTGAAGACCTGCGGCCAGTCGAGCTTGAGCACCTGCTCGATCTGTCGCGGCGCGCGCAAGACGGCGTCCGTGCGGCGGCTCGAGCGCACCTCGTCTTGCAAGACCGGCCCCGTAACATCGTCAAGGCGTAGCATGAACTCGCCATAACCACGTTTTTCTACCTTGCTCTCGATGAGGGCGGAGAAGGAGAGCTCCTTCTCGCCGTCGCCCTCGGCGACGACGCGGGCCTCCGAGAGCCTCGGGTGACGCGCGCCGCCGGCGAAGAGGAGCTTTTCGAGCTGCGCGACGGAGCGGCCGTCCCACTGCTCGAGCAGCCACGCGGCCGCGCTGCCGCTCGCGCGGCCCTCGAGCTTACCCTTGACCACGCCCTGATTGTCTACGCGGAGGTCATACTCGAGCATCAAGCGGTGCGTCTTTGGTGGGATCGTGGGGAGAGCGACCCACGCGGGCTTCTTGGGCCACAAGACGAGGGCATCCCCGCCCGCGCTCTGCCAGGAGAGCTCGCCGTAGCGGCATCGCCGGCAAGCCGGATCGACGAAGAGCACGTCGCTCTCGGCGAGGCGGCAAGAAGGATCTGCCTGCCGCGCCCGCTCGTCCTTGCATTTTTGTCGCAGCGTGGCGCCGCCGTGCACCCGGATCGCCACGAGCGCGCGCGTAAAGCCATAGAGCCCGGGGAGGTCGCGCAAGACCACCGGGCCGGTCGGCCCCGCGACGAGCGCGAGCGCGGCCTCGATGCCGTTGGCGACGAGGGTGTTGCGCAGCGCGCTGCTGATGTCGCGGCTCGTCGCGGGCGTGCCTAAGAGCAAGCTCGCCGCCGCGCGCTGCTCGGTGCCGAGCAAGCCCTCGTAGGGTAACGCCCGCGCGCTGTCGCGCAGCGATCGATAGATCGTGCTCGGTGGGCCCATGATCTTGGCGCTTCCCACGCGGCGCACGCGCTCGTCGAGCAAAGAGCTTATGTCCTCCCAGGTCTCGATTCGCCGCGTGTCCTCATCGACGCGGACCGAGGACGCCACCAGGGCGAGCCAAGGGGCGTAGCGACCCGGGTGTACGGCGTCGGGCTCGGCATAGTAGGCCGGCAAGTCGCGCTGCACGAAGACCAGGCGTTCGCGGCCCTCCTCGGCCGTTTGTCGCAGCGGCAAGAGCTCGCCCTGCTTTTCTCCCACGCCATAGCGGTAGTCGAGCTTGACGTCGTTGCCGTGCGCCACCGCGAGCTTTGCGCGCACGACCGGGTAGCGCGAGCCGAAGACCCAGGTCGGCAGCAAGGCGACGTCGCGGAAGGTGCGCCGATAGCGATACTCGACGAGCCCGCCCACGGCCGCCCCCGGGACCGAGAAGCGCACCGTGGCTAGATCCGCGTCTCCCCCCTCCTTGTCGGGCACGATGCGTATGGCTGAAGACGGCATGTCGACGATCTCGCCGCCGGGCAAGACCGCGCGCGCGACTATCTCCGACACGCGGGAAAAGGCGTCGACCGCGAGCGTGACGTCCGCTGCGGCGCGCCCGGCCTCGGAGAGGATCTTGAGTCGCACGCGATGATCGAGCACGGCCATCATCGAGCGCGGGACATCGGGTGAATAACGGCCGACCTTGATGTCCAGGGCCGCCTCGTCCTCGAGCACGGCTGCGCCGGCGTCGGGCCAGTCGGCGGCGCTCGGGGATTTGGGGATCACGATGGTGGGGAAGACCCCGCGCGGCGCGCAGCTTACGACGCCGAGGAAGAAGAAGACGGTAGAGCTTGGCCGATACACCAAAAACTCATACCCAATGGGCGCGAGTTGTTCAACCGCGAGCCTTACGCTACGCTCGTCCTTACAATGAGCATCGCGCGCAAGTACCCGGCCTTCTTGCTTTTGACCACGGCGGGCACGGCGTTCATCGTGTTCTTCGCCATGCGTGAGGTTTTACGCTCGACCTACGAGAAGGAGATCATCAAGGGCGGGGCACGCCTGGCCGAGGCCCTCGCCGGGCTTAGCGGCCCGGCGCTCTTAAACCAGAACGAGGTCGCTCTGCAGCGCGTCATCGGCACGCTCGCAAAAGACACCGCCAACGTGCTCGACGCGAAGGTGGTCGACACGGGCGGCGTGGTGCGGGCGGCGCTCTACGGCCAAAGTCGTGGCACCAAGGTCCCTTCCTATCTCTCCGACCCGAGCGGCCCGAGCTACTTCGCCGACCGTGCCAAGAACGCCTATCACGTGCGGGCGGAGGTGTGGGACGAGCCGTGGACGAAGGGCGCGCCCGCCTCGCGGCACGACCGGCGCCTGCTCGGCGGCGTCATCCTCACGCTCTCGCGCACCCCGCTCGACGCCGCCCTCGCGCAGGCGACCGAGCGCGCGTTCGTCTTCTCGAGCGGTGTCGCGCTCGCGATGTTCATCTTCGGTCTGATCCTCACCCGGCGCGAGGTGCGCCCCTTACGCAAGATGACCGCGGCCTTCGAGCGCATCGCGCGCGGCGACTTTGGCGAGCGGATCGTGTCGAACCGCCGCGACGAGATCGGCGAGCTCGCCCGCGGCTTCAACTCCATGCTCCGGCGAGTCGAGCTTTTTACGCAGTATAATGACCGGAGCATCATCGAGCGCATCATCAAGGACGAATCCCTGGCGAAGCCCGGCGGCCGCCTGCGCGAGGTCTCGGTGCTCTTCGGCGACATGCGCGGCTACACCGCGATGTCCAATCGGCGAACCGCCGACCAGGTGGTGCGCATCGTCAACATCTACTTCCACCTCTTCATCGAGTGCATCGCCTACTGGGGCGGCATCGTCGACAAGACGATGGGCGACGCCATCATGGCCCTGTTCGAGCGGCCCGACGCCGATCCCGCCGAGAGCCACAAGCGTCGCGCGTTGCTTGCGCTCTGTTATATGAAGGCCGCCTCGCGCGTGCTCAACCACTTCCTCTACGCCAAGCGCGAGCTCGGCGAGGAGCTCGACGTCGAGGCCCGCGAGTTCGGCTTCGCCATGGCCACCGGCCGCGCCATCGTCGGCAACATCGGCTCAAAGCGGCACATGGACTACACCGTCTGCGGCCGCGTGGTGAACCTCGGGGCGCGCCTCGAAGGGCTAACCAAGAACGGCGAGGTCATCATCGACAACTTCACCCTCAAGGGCACGAGCGATCTCGTGCGCCACGAGATCTTGGCCGCCGTGCAGCCGAAGGGGTTCACCAAGGCAGAGATGGTCGTCCCGCACCGCGTCGTGTCCCTGGTCGATGACGAGGCGCGGCGCCTGCGCGTCTTTTTGAAAAAGCTCTTCACCTACTCGTTCGTGCACGAGATGCTCATGCCCGCCCACTTCACGGTGGGCGAGATGCAGCCGTGGTGCAAGGAGGCCGAGCTTTTGCTCTTGCAGCTCATCGCCGAGACGCCCACCGAGGACTTCTTCGCGCGGGTGGACATCGAGACCGGCCGGCCGCTGGTTGCCTCTTAAAGCTAGATAAGCTATATTGCGCGGCCATTAAACCAATCACCATCCTGAAGTGACGCTCATAAAATGCTAGAAGCTCTCCCCGACGACGCCGGGTTCGGCCGCTTTGGTCTGCCCGAGCTCTTGATGAAGTCTCTCGAGAAGGCGCGGTACACCGAGCCTACGCCTATCCAGACAAAGACCATCCCGCTCCTCCTCGCCGGCCACGACATCATCGGCCAATCACAGACCGGCACGGGGAAGACGGCGGCGTTCGCCTTGCCTTTGCTCGCCAAGATGAAGCTGCGCGAGAAGACCCCGCGCGTTCTGGTGCTCGCCCCGACGCGCGAGCTCGCCGTGCAGGTGGCGACGGCGTTCGCGAAGTACGGCGAGTTCATCGCCGGGCTGCGCGTGGCGGCCGTCTATGGTGGCGCCGACATGCGCGCGCAGCTCCGCGCGCTCGCACGCGGCGCGCACGTGGTGGTAGGGACGCCCGGCCGCGTGATGGATCACATGCGTCGCGGCACCCTCAAGCTCGCGTCCCTCGAGGCCCTCGTGCTCGACGAGGCCGACGAGATGTTGCGCATGGGCTTTATCGAGGACGTGGAGTGGATCTTGTCCGAGACCTCCGCGGGCCGGCAGATCGCCTTGTTCTCGGCGACCATGCCGCTCGCCATCCGCCGCATCGCCGAGCGCTATCTGCATGATCCCCGCGAGGTCTTAGTCGAGACGCACACGACCGCCGCGGTGACCATCCGCCAGCGCGTCTGTCGCGTGGCCGCGCCGCAGAAGCTCGCGGCGCTCACCCGCATCCTCGACGCCGAGGCGATAAAGAGGGCGCTCATCTTCGTGCGCACCCGCGCCGAGTCGAACGAGCTCGCACAGAAGCTCACGAGCTTAGGCTACGCCTGCGCGCCGCTCAACGGCGACATCGCGCAAGGACAGCGCGAGGCGACGGTGGGGCGTCTCAAGTCGGGCAAGCTCGCGCTCATCATCGCCACCGACGTGGCCGCGCGGGGCCTGCACGTGGACGGCATCAGCCATGTGATCAACTACGACGCGGCGGGAGACGTCGAGACCTATGTCCACCGTATCGGCCGTACGGGCAGGGCGGGCCAAGCCGGCGAGGCCATCTTGTTCGTGGGCCCGCGCGAGGGGCGTATCTTGCGAGAGATAACGCGGGTCACCCGCGCCAAGCTCCTCGATATGCCTATCCCGAGCGTCCGCGCCGTAAACGAGCTGCGGGCCAAGCGCTTCAAGGATCGCGTTCGCGAGCGCGCGGCGGGGGGGCAGCTCGAGCTCTACGAGAAGCTCATAGGCGAGCTCGAGAGCGAGCACGGCATCTCCCCCCGCACGGCCGCCGCCGCCTTGGCGAGCATGCTGCAAGGAAAAGAGCCGCTCGCGCGCGCGAAAAGTCTAGCCACGGGCGACCTGTCGTGTGTATGAATAAAAAAGCGGATAGAGTAGCTGTATAACTAAAGCCTAAGGTGCTGGATGTCGGTCGTAGGTGCCACGGTTAACGATGTCATTCGTCTATTGCACCGTGACGACGCGGGGTTGTTCTTCCCCGACGAGGCACTCTCCAAGGTAGAGCAGAAGCTCGCCAAAGCCAGCTCCGCCGAAGAGCTCTTTCGCGTCTTGCTCTCTTATCTCTCGCTCACCGCCTATCTCTCGTCCGAGGGCCCGCGGGGCGCTCGCGCGGGGGTGCAGCTTTTGGCCATGATCGAGCAGGCGGCGCTCTGGCTCCTGGAGCGGACGGGCGGCGAGCTCGCCGCCGCTGGGCATGCGGGTCGCGTGCTCGAGCTCGCGCGCGAGCAGCGTCGGGCGCTCGCGCAAGGCCCCGCCACGCAGCAAGCTTTGGGTGTGAAACCGCAACGAGGGGTGAGGTTGCGATCTAATAGCAGATAACTACAGGAGAACATCATGCCAGGTCCCACAACGATCCCAAGCTGTCCGGCGAAGACCACCGCAGATGCGGAGATCAAAAGAGCTCACGGCGTCATCGTCAATGCTCTCGCCAACGCCCAAAAGACCGCCGCGGGTGAGCCGCTGACCGCAAAGGAGTGCAAGGACATCGGCAACGCCGTCGCCTGCATCATCGCCAATCACGGCTGGGAGATCCTGGTGGGAGACAACCCGCTGCAAGGTCTCCCCGCCTTGCGCAAGAGCCTCGAGAGTATGCCTGGCACCCCCGAGGCCAAGGCCGCCCGGGCGCAGGCGCTCGACGCGCTCGTTGCTGCTATCAAGGTGGCTTATCCGGCCGAGGCCGATGCCAAGCCGCCGCTCGAGGCCGTAGCGGTGCCGCTATGGGGCTATTACCAGCTCGCGAGCGTGGAGGCGCGGCTAAATACTCTCGAAGACCACTGCCAAAAGTCGCGCGAAGCGCTCAAGGCGCTCGTCTCCACGGGAGAGGATGGTGGCTCAGTAGATATCCAAAAGATCAAGGATACCACCCAAGAGATCGACGATATTCAGCACACCATCGAGGAAACCCGTAAGGACGTCGAGAAACAACGAACATCGCTCGAGGGTCAGCTAGAAGCTTTGCGCAGTGAAGTCATCAAAGCCGAGGCCAAAACCAGGGTAGTCGAGGAAGCCGCCAGCGACCCGGTCGTTGATCTCAACAAGAGGGTAGAGGAGCTCGAGAAGAGGCTCGCAGAGGCAGACGCCACCCGGCAGCAAGTGATCCCGGGAGAGTTACCAGCTCAGGCGGCCGTGCCGACACAAGCAAAAGAAGCCACAGGCGGTGGCAGTAAGCTAAAGGCAGGGTTTTATGGGTGGGGGCGCGTGCAAAACCAGCAGGTCGGCAACAACTTCGGTACGGGCTTTAAGCCTTTGCACCTGAGCTTGGACGGTACGCCTTGGATGGATGGCCGTCCGGACACCGACGTCGGCGGCGGCGTTGGTTTGAGCTTCGATCCCCACCCCGCGCACAACGACTCCTGCGCTCGGCGTGTGGACGACGGCGCGGGAAATGGGCCGTGTGAAGACGCCGGCAAGCCTTACGGCTTCCTCCATTTCCAGGCCGAGGCTTGGAATTGGGGCGCCAATGCTTACTCTCTCGATCCGCCCCTCATGGTGCTCGAGGGGGGTATTATCGCGGGACCCTTAAAGCTCACGGCCGGGTTCATGCGTGACGCTATTCGCTTTGGGGACTGGCACTTGGCCGAAGGCGCGGAGGTTTTCGCCCAGCCGCGTAGCATCGCGGGCGGCCCTGGAATCGTGGCGGAGGTCGAGTACCTCGGTAACCCTCGCCATGAGCTGCGCTCGCGCTTCTTCCTCGGCACGCACCCTGCGGGAAATGGGGACCAGGCAATAAACGACACTGC